>PIXW01000204.1 GCA_003601535.1 ANME-2 cluster archaeon | reverse complement strand
ACCCTCAGACAGCCATAATTGTGTTTAGTGTATATAAATGCAGCGATGGTTTAGTGTCACCTTAACCGAACACTAATGAAATGTATTCGGAAGTAGGGGTATTCGGAACTCAAAGGTTCAACCGTACTCTCGTCGCCGATCTTACCAAGTGCAGAAGCAGCAGCCATACGCACACCCCTATATTCATCCTCAAGTGCTTGTATCAAATGCTTGATTGCTATCTCGTCACCAATGTGACCCAAGAGCTTCAGCAGCAAATGAACGTAAATCCTTATCATTTATCTACATTCTCAAGCACATCAATCAGAGGTTCAACTGCGCTCGTATCACCAATTTCACCAGGCGCATAGGCGACATTCACACACACTAACGTATCATCCTCCTCAAGCAATCTTATCAAAAATTCACACGCTTTCTTATCACTAATCTTACCAAGCACATAGGTGGTAGGGATTCAGAATGCCCGGCAGTACATATTTCCAACCATCGTCCAACTATCTGAAGTTCAGGGATGAGTGAGTGAGAATGTCCTCATTTCGATGCGTCTATTTTTCTTTTGAACACCACGAATAGAATTGCGAAGTAGATCAACAGCACAGTCATGTACACGGCTGTAATGGTAAGTGTACGCCCTAAATCGAAGTCTCTCGCATGAAATGTAACCACTACGATTATCACGAAGAGTATAAACATATACAAGATAAAACTGATGCCAAGGGCACACATCCACTTTGGAATCAATATCCTGCCCCCTCTAATCTTTTTATTCTATCATCTATCGACGGACGAGTGCGAAAGAGCGTATTGTAGATATCATCTTCTGTGAGTGGATTTGCGATGAAGAGTGAAGCGTGTGATGGATTGACATCCCAGCTCTCCTGATTGCACAATTTTGAAAGCATTCCTATCGCAGCGCTCGATCCGCACAATAGTGCAGCATACTTGTCAGATTCGTATTTCACCGATTCCCGGGATGTGATCTGGATCAGGAGTGCCGCGGGTGGCGCAAGGAGGGATGTTACAAAGAATTTGATCAGTTTTGGAGCAGGATCGTACTCCTGCCCGAATCCTGTGAATACCGCGCCCCAGAGAGCCGCGACCGGAAGCATGGTGAGCGTTCCGGCAAGAACGGCGGCGATCCCCTCGAGTCTACGCCCGCTCATGAGATGTGCAATCTCGTACACCATCATGCACGAGAGTTCCTCTCTGCTCAGTTGTTCGATCGCTCCTGTTGTCAGAACGATAGAACTGTTCTTCCGGTTTCCAACGGAAAACGAGTTAACAACAGGAGAATCAATAAAACAAAGTTCTGCTGCTGGCATTCCAGCGTCTATTGCAATCTCGAGCATCTGCATACGCAGAGGATCGTTAAAGGGTGCTTTTCTCACGCGATACCACCTGAGAAGAATTTGGCGGCTGAACAGGGAGCAAGCGACAACAAGGAGGAGAACCGCCGCGCCGAGTCCGGAAGCGAGCATGAAGAGGATATTCATCTCATACCATGCCTCCGACCTGTTGCTGTACATACGGGGTCACATAGTTTCCGTCGATCTCGAACTTCAACCACCCATCCAGAATCGAGATCCCGTCATCGATCGTGATCGACTCGGTGTTCTTCATCACGATCCGGTTAGCAGTGATCTCAGAGACCTTGAATTCACCGTATCTATCCCCAACATTGATCTTCTTTACCTCATCTGAGCACTGTTTGATATCCTTCAGCAGAACGAAACCATGTTCCTTGTCATTAAAGATCGTCTCGATGGTGCATTCGAAGACCGGTACATCGCGTCCCGCAACCGATACGCTGTACTCAAAAACCTCCCCCTCTATACAGACATCGGATTCCACGACGTTTCCTTCATGCTCGAGTTCCAGCCATGCTGTTCCGCCTGTGATGAATATATCCTTCAGTGTCAGAAGATAACCCTCACGCAGTGCATAGCCCTCCCCTATATTCAGCTGCACCGGCACCGCATCCTCGTCGCTCTCATTCACAAGAATCCTGCTGAGCATGTCTGCGCTCTCGGAATTGAACGATCGATGCCTCTGCCCGAGAAAACCAGTCTCACCAGCGATCACATTCACCGTATAGGTCGCATCCCCTGCTGCAATGAACCGGTCACCAGAGAAGTAAACTTTCAGCTCTTCATACGATACCCCGGTCTCCAGATCATAGTAGAACGCCGGATGGTTATCTCCGGTGAGATTCATCCACCGTCCTGCCTCTGCACGGTACGATGATGGGGTTCCTTCCAGTCTATACGTACCGCTTCCGGTCTTTGTCGTGTAGAGGTATGCATAACGCCTGTTATCCGAAACCTCGAATGAGATGGTCTCGTTTAAGATGCTGCATGTTCCGCTGAAGATGATCGAGTCAGCATTCTTGAATACGATTCCGGATGAATCGATCAGATCGACCTCGAACTCTCCGTATCGATCGCCGATATTGACGTATACCGGCGTATCCGAGTAGAGATACAGATCATCGATCTTCGCGGATTGATCAAGCAGTATGTCATCGATATGGCATCTGAACAGGAGCACATCATCCCCGACCCCGCTGAGATCGGTGCGGTATTCAAACGTCTCGTTCGTGCGCAAGGTACGTGAATCGATGGTTTCATGGCTTCGGTTCAACACAAGCAGTATGGTCTCTTGCACAGCATCCGCATCACGCAGGGAAAGATTGTAGCCACCCCCAAGATTCCATGTATCATTCATACGCATTGTTCTGCTGCGCCCATCGGCGAGTATTGGGAGCAGAATATTCGGTTTTGATTTGGGACATACGTATTGCTCTCCGTGGTATCTGATTTCTCTGTAATGGAGACTGCTTGTGTAAGTGGCGTTTTCTGGTTCGACGACGCCATCCTCGCTGAAGTATAGTACAAGTTTCTCACCGTAATCCAGTTGATCGCAGTTTGAACTCGTGAGCGTTATCGTACTGCCAGCATAGATCGGCATCGGGATGTTACCGAGATGCACGCTCTGAACATATCCGGAAACCGCTGTCTCGCGCTCCTCTTCCCCTTCGAATTTCTTGAACTCAACATTATCCCACCATACTTGAAAGTCCGTGCCGCCCGTTTCCTCATACACCCGGAGTGTGAGGGTGTTGTTTGCTGCAAGCATCACCGGTGTCTCGACGCGCTGCCAGCCCTCGTCACCGGCAGCGTCATCTTCCCAGACGAGGATATCATTGAGCAGCACCTGCTTCTTATGGCGTCCTTCGGTTTCAGACGTCTGAGAGTCTCTCACATCAAACGATAGGAGAACGATTCCCTCCTTGCTCGCTACCTCCTGCGAGATTGCGCCGAAATCTCCGGGCAGTGTGCTCCTATTCTCCGGAATGCCGAGCTCGTACGAGCGGTACCCGAGCGTCGAGGTGGTATTGGTGTAGTTGCCTGTGAAGTTTCCTTTTCTGGTATATTCCCAGCGCCCGTCGTATTCCATATCCGAATTGTGGATCGGAGGCGGTGTTATTGAATAGTTCAACATGGAATCGGTGTTGCTGTAATCAACCGAAGACGAGACCGTTCTCACCTCGTACCGATGTATTGCGTCTCCAATGTATAGCAGAAACTCGAGCGGGAGGTATGAGCCGATCGTCTTCGGTGTGAAGGTCAGGTTCAAAACCGCATTTGCGCAACTCGCAACACCGATCTCCTCTTCTGCGACCACGTCTCCTCCGAGATTCAGAGAGAGCGTGTAGTTTGTGTATGTGGGCTCATAGTTCTCGATAACGACTGAGACATTTGTCGGAGTATCGAAAGTAAGCGACGGTTCATAATGTGATACATTCATCGTTGTGAGCGTCTCAAATCCGACATCGTCCCACCACACCGAGATATTGGGGTTGCTCTTCTCTGAGTAGACCTTCATGACCAGCCGGTTGGACTCTTGTAACATCACAGGAAATCTGATCTGCTGCCAGCCCTCATCTTTGGCAGCGCTATCCTCCCAGACGATTGCGTCGTTTAAGAGCACCTGCTTCAGATACCCTGTGGTGTTTGTGGTAATCGAATCGCGTACGCTGAACCTGAGCACTGCAAGCCCCGGTCTTGAGAGTGAAATGTCCTGCTCGATCGATCCGAAGTAGCCAGTATACGGTCTTACGGATGCGATTTCATAAGAGTGGTTGGATGCGTACGATATGTTGACGTATCCGCCAGTAAAGTTCCTGCTGCCTATGAACACCCACGAACTGTTCTCTTCCATGCCGCCATTCGGAACATCCGGCGGAATGATCAGATAATCATGCAGAGCACTGGTATTGTT
>PIXW01000203.1 GCA_003601535.1 ANME-2 cluster archaeon | reverse complement strand
CGAATCGATGGGGATGCATCTGGATATGTTAACATTGTATGGTATATATTTAAATCACGGGTGTGATCCGAATATCAAACGGGAACGGTTGATGGAGGAATGGATTGCTTAACCGAACACGCATGGATTTGGTTCCGTACAGTTCTTAAAAACAGCGAAATACTTGAAGTGGGTCCTGAAAAAATGGGTCGTATAGCCAAAGGACAAAGCTGGTCCACTCTTCATATGGTTCTTATAGATAAAGAAGAATTCGAAAACGTTGACAAAGTTTTTTGTCTTCTGAGATGTTCAGACATCTCTAATAATGAATATTTTGCTTTCAGCAGTTTTAAGTATAAAGCGGGTTTCAAGCATAAAGCAGTTAACTCAGCTCCGAGGTGGAGGTGGGATTTAGATATCGAGTCGAAAGCCGAACGACTGTATTGGTGGAACAAAAAGAAAGTGGAACTTTTTATCAACGATTTTGATGAGTGGAAAAGAAAATATTGTAGTTAAATCTATGTCTTACTTTCCTCGGAATAACATGAGGATGCGGACCGCTAAAAAATCATTACAAACTAAACAATAACCCAAATTTACGTCAGAATCGAGCACATCAGCGTTTGTGGCTTCCCATGGACTCTCGCACCACAGTACGCGCCACAAACGCGAGACCGGGCTTATCTTCTGTGTTCGGGATGGGCGGGTGCGTGTGCGGTCGTGCCCGTGGCAGGGGAGCTACTGGTGAGCTTGCACAGGGTGCACAACTTTGCTCGAGAAACGATACAGGATTCGGATGGTTGGGTCTGTCTGTTCATGGCAATCGCCATTTGCAGTGATGCCATCAAATGTCACCAAATTTAACCGATCATACCCCACCTATAAAAACAAACCACAACCAGATTAAACAACCACCATGCCCCCACGAAAACCTCTCTCCGCCTCGGCGTTTGCACCAGCCCACATCACAGGATTCTTCGCAATCCGCGAAGATGAGAATCCCGCGCTGATGGGATCGATCGGCTGCGGGATCACGCTGGAATCAGGCATCACCACACGCGTTGAGGTGGGCGGTTCGGATGACGTGCCATGTCCGACGGTGGGATCGGTCGTCTCCATGCTGACATCGCTTCCATGTTCGGTTCACGCCAGATCCGGTGTTCCGGTCGGCGCTGGTTTTGGAGTGAGCGGCGCAGGCGCGCTCAGCACAGCGTTCGCACTCAATTGCGCACTATCGCTCGATCTGACAGCAGGTCAACTACTTGAGCTCGCACACATCGCAGAGGTTGAGAACAGGACAGGACTCGGGGATGTTGTGGCGCAATCGCTCGGAGGTGTCGTCATCAGGCGCACACCTGGAGCTTCAGGTCAGCTTGACCGGATATGCACGGACGAGAAGGATGTTCTCTGGGTCGTCTTCGATAAGATCTCAACAAAGGAAATACTGCGAGATCTGAATGCTGCGAATCGAATCAATTCCATCGGGATCGAATCGTTGCGAGAATTATTGAAAAAACCAACGATTGAGAATTTTATGCAGCAGTCAAAGCGGTTTGCAGTTGAAACCGGACTGATGAGCGATTCAGTGTCTGATGCCGTGCAGGCGGTTGAGGCGGAAGAAGGCATGGCATCACAGGCGATGCTTGGCGATGCGGTCTTTGCGATCGATATGTCTGGCGATGGTGCGGTTGAGTCAGCGCTCTCTGAGTTTGGCAGCGTGGGAAGAAGCAGAATCGATTTCAAAGGAGCGAGATTGATCTGATACGGTAGTTCGACAGTCTTTTATAGATCGATGAACAGAGGTTCGGCATATATGACCAACTGGAAAGACACGCTGGAACGAATCGGGCTTGCGCTCGGCATCTCGATGCTGCTCGGGATGCTGATTCTCGGGCAGGAATTTAGGGAAGCAGTTGCTGAATCTGTTGCTGTACTGCTCGGACCGCTCCCTGATATGCTACCGATTCATATAACGCTCTTTATTATGGCTGCGATCACAGGACTCTATGCCTCGCTCATCCAGAAGTACACCATCGATTGGGAACTGATGCGCACCTTCTCTGAAAAGATGAAGGAGTTTCAGAAGGAATACCGGGAAGCGCAACTTGCAGAGAACAAACAGAAATTAAAGAAACTGGATGAGCAGCGTGCTGCCATGATGGGTGATCAGGGCAGGATGATGAAGCAGCAATTCAAACCGATGGCATATATCAGTATCCTGACACTTCCGTTGTTCTTCTGGGCATGGATGTTCATCAAAGCCAATCCGGATTTTACCATGGTATTCCCGTTCTGGGGTGAAAAATCGCTTTGTGAACCTGTCGTTCTCACTATCAATTACTGGATTGTCTGGTACATGATATGCTCATTACCGGTCAGTCAGGTGATCCGAAAGGCGCTTGACATCGGCGGAGCCTGACCCAAATGCTCGGCATCATCACCGGAACAAGTCTGATCCAGGAAGAATTCGAAGGCAGAAAAGAGACTGTCCGAACAGAATATGGCAATGCAGATATTTTTGTTGGGGATACTGCTGTGTTCCTGCCGCGCCACGGGGTTGCTATGGATACACCGCCGCACAGGATAAACTATCTGGCGAACATATCGGCACTCAAGAAATCCGGCGTGGATGGCGTGGTATGTGTGTGCTCGACAGGCAGTTTGAAGATGGAGCTAGTGCCAGGCACAATGGTTGTTCCGGATGACTACATAAACTTTGGAAGATATGTAACATTTTATGACAGTGAGATACGGTATACCGTGCCATCTCTCGATGAACGGTTGCGAAATAGAATCGTTAAAGCAAGCCGCGGGAGGGAGAAGGGTGTTTACGTACAGACACACGGACCCAGATTCGAGACAAAGGCAGAGATCGCAGTTCTGCGGCAGTATGCTGACATCGTTGGCATGACCATGGCAAACGAAGCAACCCTGTGCAGCGAGATCGGTATCCCTGTTGCAGCGCTCTGTACCGTTGATAACTATGCGAACGGTGTTTCTCCGCAGGAACTGAGTTACGAGACCATAATCGAAAACGTGAAAAAAAATCGTGATGCGGTCAGAGATGCGATCAGGAGGTTGATCGGATGAGTCTGCTCTTAAAAGATACTGAAAACTATGGTAATGTCTACATCGAGGACGGCATCATCGCTGAGATCGGCTGTGCCGCGTGTGATGTGGATACCGTGATCGACGCCAGTAAGAAAGCACTCGTGCCAGGCTTTGTGAACACGCACACCCATGCAGCAATGACACTGTTCAGGGGTTATGCTGACGACCTTCCATTGCAGACATGGCTTGCTGAGTGGATCTGGCCCCTTGAAGCGAAACTGACCGATGAAGATGTCTACTGGGGCACAAAACTCGCATGTCTTGAGATGATACGAACCGGCACAACCTGTTTCAATGACATGTACTGGCACGCCCTTGCGAGCGCACGTGCTGTCGATGAGATGGGTATCCGGGCTGTCATAAGCAACGTATTTATCGACATTGATGGCGCGTCTGATGAGGAGACACAGAGAGAGAACAAGCGATTGACCGGACGGCTCATAAAGGACTATTCGGACCGGGTGATCCCCGCGCTTGGTCCGCACGCTGTGTACACAGTCTCAGAGAACAGCCTCTCCTGGGCAGCAGAGTTTGCTAGAGAAGAGGATATACTGATTCACATCCACGTTTCAGAGACCAGTGCAGAGGTCGAGGATTGTATCAAGAGAACTGGTATGCGTCCTGTGGAATATCTGGATCACATAGGATTTCTTGGTCCGAATGTTGTTGCAGCGCACTGCGTATGGCTGAATGACCATGAGATATCGCTCTTAAAAGAACATGGTGTCAGGGTATCTCACAGCCCGGTCTCGAATATGAAACTTGCTGTCGGGCAGACGATGAGGTATCCTGCGCTCTCCCGTGCAGGCGTCCATGTCTCGCTCGGAACGGACGGGTGCGCATCCAATAACAATCTCAACATGCTCGAATCAGCAAAGTTCGCGTCGCTGTTGCAGAAAGCAGCGGCAAACCAGCAGACCGTGATGCCAGCCAGCGAGGCGCTTGCGATGATCACAAAAAACGGCGCAGAAGCGCTTCGTATCGGTAGCGGTGTGATACGAGAGGGTGCGCCAGCAGATGTTCTGCTAATCGATCTGCAACTTCCAGCGATGATTCCTCTTCACAATCTCGACTCAAACCTGATATACGCATCGTGTAACTGCGTTGACACCACGATATGTGATGGCGTCCCGCTCATGCAGAACAGGGTTGTGCAGGGCGAGGAAGAGATCCTGAAAAAAGCATCGGAAGCGGCTTACGATCTGGTGAACAGGAAATGATTTAATATAAGAACAACCATTAATAAACAGGTGCATCCATGTCCATGCTGGAAACCAATGATGAAAAACCATCGAAATGTAAAACCCTGCTTGCATCGATGGATATACTCACAAAGCACATAGAGAAAGCGCTTAAGGAACTTGATCGTGATTCGGTTTCAGAGATGCTCGATATGATCCTGCGTGCAAAGAGCATCTTTGTGATGGGGACCGGACGATCAGGTCTGGTCGGAAAGGCATTTGCGACGCGGCTCATGCATCTCGGATTGCGTGTGTATGTGGTTGGCGAGTCGACCACGCCCGCGCTGCATTCGGACGATTGTGTGGTTGCGATCAGCGGATCCGGTGAAACCCGGTCGATTGTCGATCTTGGGAGGGTTGTCAAGGAAATCGGAGCAACCTTGATCGCTATTACTTCGAAACCAGAATCTTCGCTTGGTGAAATGGCAGACGTAACCGTGAGAATCTTCGGCAGAGCAAAGGATGACGGAGATGGGGATTCTGAAGAGGATTATCTTGCACGGCATCTGCTCGGGGAGTATGCAAAGCTCTCTGAACTTGCACCGCTTGGTACCACCTTTGAGATCACCGCGCTCGTGTTCCTTGATGCGGCTATCGCAGAGCTGATGGTGCACATGGGCAAGGACTCGAAGGCACTTAAAGAGATGCACACCAAACTCGAAGCATGACACTCATAAGCAGGCGGTATGTGGTTGAGATCGTTTCGCTTTTGTGCTGCATCGTGATCTGGCAGCTGGCTGCTGATTATGTGGTCAGAGATGCATTCATTCTTCCGAGTTTCAGCGATGTTCTGGCATCATTCTATCATTTATGGCATGATATGATCTATGATGCCGAGATCAGTCTGCTGCACTTCGGAATAGGGATGGCTGCCGGAATGGGTGTTGCGATACCACTTGGGATCAGCATGGGCTGGTTTCGGATAATCGACAGGATATTCGACCCGATCGTAGAGATCATACGCCCGATAGCTCCTCTCGCGTGGATACCTTTTGCAATTGTATGGCTTGGGATTACGCACTGGTCTGCTGGCTTTATCGTCTTTATAGGAGCGGTATTTCCAATTTTAATCAATACTTATGCCGGATTTCGAGAGGTACCAAAGATTCTGATCGAGGCTGCTATGGTGCTCGGCTGTACGAAAGATCATGACCTGATCAGGAGGGTGGCATTCCCGTCAGCAGTCCCCAGGATTTTGACAGGGATCAGGATCGGAATGGGTGTTGCATGGATGTGTGTGGTGGCTGCGGAGATGTTTGGCATGACGTGCGGAATCGGGTACAAGATACCGCACTGGGCGAATTTTCACAGAATGGATCATGTCATGGCGTACATGCTCCTTCTTGGTTTTATTGCGCTATTTATCGACAAGGCGTTCCGGTATTTCGTTGAGCAGCGATTATGTAGATGGCGCAGAGGGATTATGGCGTGAAGATCGCAACCTTGATAACACCCAGTACCAATTATGAACAAAATAGAGGAGGTTCATAAATGGACATTGATAGACCGGTGCGAGAGGTTATGTCACCACGGGTGATCACAGCAGACATCAACGATCCGCTGCCAGATGTCGCAAAGGAGATGATCAAATACGATAGATCAAGCGCTATTGTTACAAAGGATGGAAAACCGGTTGGTATCATAACCGAGCGTGACATCTCACGCAAGATCATCCCTGATGACAGGAAACCGAGTTCTGTGCCGCTTTCTGAGATCATGACATCGCCTCTGATCACGATCGATCAGAATACGTCATTGAGCGATGCGATCCAGATGATGCTTTCGCATAAGATCAGGCGGCTGCCTGTTCTCCGAAACGAAACCCTCATCGGCGTCATCACGAGTCAGGATATTGTTGCCGTATCCTCTGAGATGAGCAACACCTTAAGAGAACTCATGCAATCAAACACTGAATACCTGCTGACACCCGAATTCGAAGGTATCTGCGATGCCTGCGGACAGTATTCAGATCATCTGACGGTTGTCGATGGAAGATCGCTTTGCGACGACTGCAAGGATCTCGCATGGACAGAACCAACTGATTCCAGTCACGAATCTGCATACATAGAGGAATAGAGGATGGATCTCGTACGGAACATACTCGAGATCATCGAAAACGATCCCAAGATTGAAATTAGCGAAATTGCAGCGCTCGTTGGCAGATCGGATGCAGATGTCATGGATTGCATCGATCAACTGGAAAAAGATGGTGCAATCCGCAAATACAAGACCGTCATCGACTGGGATAAAGTGAATAATGGCTACGTTTATGCGATAATTGAGATAAAGGTATCGTTGGAGCGTGAAACCGGATACAATGTGGTTGCGGATCGTATTTCAAGATTTCCAGAGGTTAGATCGGTCAGATTGATTTCAGGGGATCACGACATATCACTCACCGTACGCGGCAGATCCATGAAAGAGGTTGCATTCTTCGTTGCAGAGAAGATAGCGACCCTGCCACAGGTGCAGAGCACTGCCACCCATTTTGTTTTGAAGACATACAAGGAGGATGGCGTGATGCTGCATGAACCAGAACATGCAGAGCGTCTTCCGATCGTCGCATAAAAGGATGATACGAATATCAGACGCAGTACGGAGTGTGCCGCCATCAGGCATCCGCAGGTTCTTTGATATGACAACCGAGCTTGAGGATGTGATCTCGCTCGGTGTTGGCGAGCCCGATTTCGTGACTCCGTGGCACATCAGAGAGACGTGCATTCATGCGCTCGAGCGCGGATACACATCATACACCACCAACCAGGGGCTTTTTGAGTTGCGGAAAGAGATCGCAGATACGTTCCGCAGGGATCACTCGGTGGATTACGATCCTGATTCAGAGATACTGATCACGACAGGTGTGAGCGAGGGGATAGACCTTGTGATGCGTTCGATTCTGAATCGTGGAGATGAGGTCATCGTTCCTGAGCCGTGTTATGTCTCATACACGCCAACCGTGGTCTTTGCAGGAGGCGTTCCAGTCACCGTTTCCACGAGGATCGAAAATGGTTTCAAAGTCACGTCAGAGCAGATAAAAGGAAAAATAACCGAAAAAACAAGAGCAATCCTGATTAATTATCCAAATAATCCAACAGGTGCAACAATGGAGAAGAAGGATCTCGAAGAGATTGCAGATGTTGCAATCGAGCATGGGCTGATCGTCATCTCTGACGAAATCTATGACAAACTCACCTACGATGGAACACATACCTGTTTCTCATCGTTGAACGGGATGATGGATAACACAGTCGTTTTCAATGGTTTTTCAAAGTCCCATGCAATGACCGGACTCCGGATCGGATATGCGCTTGGAAACCGCGACATCATTGGAGCGATGACAAAGATACACCAGTACACCATGCTCTGCGCTCCGGTCACATCGCAGATGGCTGCTATCGATGCACTTCGGAATGGGAGGGAAGAGATGGCGCGGATGGTGAGGGAATACGACCGCAGAAGACATCTGATCATCAATGGTTTGAACAAACTCGGACTGGACTGTTTCTGGGGAAAGGGTGCGTTCTATGCATTTGCATCGATTGAAAACACCGGCCTGACATCTGATGAATTTGCAGAACGTCTGCTGCTCGATAAACATGTGGCTGTCGTTCCTGGAAATGTATTCGGAAACTCCGGAGAAGGTTTTCTGCGGTGCAGTTATGCCGCATCAAGAGACGATATAAAGGAGGCGCTTCTGCGCATAGGGGAGTTTCTTGAGTCGATTCAGCGCGTGGTGCAGTATAATGTGGCAT
>PIXW01000202.1 GCA_003601535.1 ANME-2 cluster archaeon | reverse complement strand
GCTGGATCTGCGGTGCTCGCTGAAGGTGGGGTCTTCACCGGTGGACATGAATCAGGCAGTGATCACCATCACCGATGGCACGACCACCAATGATCTTCGATATATCGAAGGGTCTCTGGTAACTGCAGAGGCTTATGTCGGTGCTGGAAACGGAACAAAGGCACCGGGTGCAGCCATTGGCGTCACGAATACGACATACCGGATCCTGGTGGACGGGGATACAGACGGCAATAATGATGATAATGGTGATGGTCACACCAGCGTCATGGACATACTCAAGAGGGTGTACCCTGATGCGCATGTGGATAGCGACTACAATGGAACCGGGCTCGACGCTGCAAATTACACATTTGAGAATAGCAATGGTACTGCGGTGATCTGGAGTCTTCCGGCAGCCGAAGGGTCTGGAGATGTGATCGCGGTAGATGCAGGAGTCTTCACCCAGAATAAGAGTGGCGATACGTATGGTCTTATCAGCAGTTCCAAACAGGATGAGTACTTCGTACGTGGTGACATGTTCTATATCGTGGATGAGGTTCGAGACGAGGACAAATCATTCACTAAGGATAATCCTGTGATGAACACCGGGGATATGGTGAAGGTTATCCTGCTGACCGGACCATCCGATATTGTTACTGGCAGCCCGTGGCTCACGCGCAGTGCAGAGAGTACTGATGCCGAGTTAACGAGGAACGATCCGCTCGTTGGCGAGGCTGACCTTAATCTCGAGCCGAGAACTTCTATCTCCATCAGCATCATCCCTGAGGGTGGTGCAGGCACCACGATCGACTTTGTAACGCCGTCATCATTCGGCACCAATGCAAACGTGAATCTGTATCCGTGATTTGATATGGTTGGCATAAGATTGATCAGGAACTGCCGTGCCCAGGCGGGTATCTGCACCCTGATCATATTTATTGCGATGGTGCTGGTGGCTGCGGTTGCCGCCGCTGTACTGATCCAGACATCAGGAGTCCTGCAGCAGAAAGCGCAGAAGACAGGTAAGGAATCTGTTACCGAGGTTTCCTCGAACATCGATATCGAATCTGTTGAAGGCTGGCGCAGCGGCACGAATGCTTCTGCCACTGATGATGATACATTCTCTGACACCGTTGACCGGCTCGATCTGCGGTGCTCGCTGAAGGTCGGTAGCGAGTCTGTCGATCTGAATCAGGTCGTGATCACCATCACCGATGGTACAACAACGAATGATCTTCGATACATCGGGGGGACGCTTGACACCAATGCCACCAATACGACGGACGGTAATTTTTCGAGCACTGCATCCGACCGTCTCACCACCAACCGGCTGGTTGTGGACAGTCTCGCAACGATACAGGTGCCGTATCCGGACGCGACGATCGGTAGTGACGCCACTTATGTGAACAAGACCACAGCAGGCACGGTTCATCTCGGATACAACGCGAGTAAAGCGAGCACAGGGGATTACGCAGGCAAGTACTTTATGCGTGCCGATATGTTCTTTATCGCGGAGGAGATACGGGACGAGGACAGCTCGTTCAGTCTGAACAACCCGTTGATAAACACAGGAGATCTCGTGAAGATCATCCTTCTGACTGCGCCGGGTGACACATGCACCGACACAACAACACTTGCCGATCTCAAGGATGTCGATCCAAGGGTTGGTGAGGCAGACATGACTATTGAGACCAGAACAACGGTAGCCATCAATCTCGTGCCAGAGGGTGGTGCAAACACCCTGATCGAGTTCGTAACGCCATCGTCCTTTGGGACAAAGCAGAATATTGGATTGTATCCATGATACGATCCATCCTTTTTTTATGATTCGAAATATTATATTGATTATAGTGATATTGCTTGCATCAGGTACTGCTGCGGCGAATATCACATACAGGGACCATATCGACATACATGCGGATACGATCAGCGTGCAGATCACCGAGATATACACAGGCGAGGAAAATAACATCATTCAGAAAAGGATCGCTGATGACCGTTCTGCTTTCATGCAGCGATCAGAGGATAACCTTGCTGCATGGAGTACATCATACCTCCTCATCGACGATGATCCATCGCTGCTGGAAACGCAGGGAGTCGATGTGAATGTTACAAACAGGTCTGACTGTTCTGTGATCAACAGCACACTGGAATATAAGATCATGACATCGCTTGACCAGAGCAAGCACAGCATCTGGATCCAGGGGCATCCTGCCATCGATGAGCGAACGATCATTCTTCCGGAGAATATGGACATGGAATCGATCGCAGGCATCAAGAACTCTAATATCACGAAGAACAGCCGTATCACGATCACAGGCGCCAGCACCACCCGCAAGTTCATGAACAATACCCGCCCCACCTTCGAGTATGCGACCGTCGTTGTGATTGATAAGAAGCCGGTATATGCGAAGCACTGGTTCCTGCCGCTGCTTGGTGTGATCGAGATCGCTCTGCTCGGATTGTGGTGGATGCACAGAAACCACTAATATTCGTTAAGAGCCTATCCGGGAATATTCTGCTTTTTTTTGTAATCTCCTCTCCACGACTGCGGATATGAGCAGTATAACCATACGCCTCTACCAGCCCTCTGCTTTTTGTACCGCTTTTGCCACGGTCAGTGGGGTTCGAACCCGTTACCCCCTCCTGAAGGGGCTTTTGTCATGGCTCAATCCATCGATTGCCATTCCCAATCTATCTCTTTTGATTCGGCATTCGAAAACGTGGATGTTCTGATTGCACCGACGATGCCGACACCAGCCTTTGGGATAGGAGAACTCGTGGACCCGCTATCGCAGTATCTCGCAGATGTGAACACCGTTCCGGTCGATCTTGCTGGCGTGCCCCCGGTGTCAGTGCCGTGCGGGAGCACGCATGGCCTTCCGATCGGGATGCAGATCATCGGGCGGTTCTTTGATGAATCACGGATTCCTGGTGTGGCTGCGGCTGTGGAGCAGGATATGGGGTGATGGTTAACAGTTTTATTCCTTGCAGATTTGTTAGCTTCTGCTGACCGAATCGATCTCCGCATCAAACGCCGCATGAAGTCTGTCAGCATCAGGACCGCCGCCCTGCGCAATATCCGGCTTTCCGCCACCGCTG
>PIXW01000201.1 GCA_003601535.1 ANME-2 cluster archaeon | reverse complement strand
GTATTCCTGGCACGAATAGACTTAACCCCGCAACTCACCGAGCCAAAGACCGTCTTCACGGTCAGGCTCGACAACGTGGGATCTGTCAAACTGCGTGCGGTCTCGCGCTGCAACCTGCACGGACTCTGGGAAGTTGCCGGAACCGTAACGGTATTGCCACCTGGAACATCGGTTGCACACGACAACAAGGTTGCATGCCTCACCTGCGGGCAGATGACGTTTGTCGAAGGCGACAACCCTGAAACCTGCTGGTTCTGCGGCGAGCACGAGGCAGAGAACTTTTCGGGCTGCTGAAGAGGTCGGGAGGTTAATGAGATGGCCAGCTGGAAATGCTCGAACTGCGGATATACGCTGGAGGCGGATGCGCCGCCGGAACAGTGTCCATCGTGCGGCGAGAGATGTGATTTCATCGATGTCGGCTGCTACATTCCGGAATGCGACACCACCACCAGCGGTGGAGTCGATGAGCGGCTGTAAGAGAATGTGAAGAAGATAGGAGGGATGTAACAATGGGAAAACAGATTGTAGAGAATATCAGCAAGAAGATCGGGTTCACCCCGGAGATCATGAAGACGATTGGAGAGATCGATCCATCCTTTTTGAGGATGTATCAAAAGTGTGATGAGGGTGTACTGAAGGAGGGTGCTCTCTCTGTGAAGGTGAAGACGCTGATGGCGCTCGCCGCGGTTGCTGCACAGCGGTGTGAGCCCTGTGTGGAATCGCAGATGCGAAACGCCATCAAGAACGGAGCAACAAAGGAAGAGATCATAGAGACGCTCGAGGTCGTGTTCATGACGTCTGGTGCCCCTGGTGTTGCGATGTTTCGGAATGCGCTGAAACAACTGAAAGACTGAAGTAGGAAGAGGCGATGAGTATGGAAGAAGAAACCACAACAGAACATACACAGGCACGCCCGATGCTTCATCTGGGAGAGACTGCCCCTGATTTCGAGGCTGTGACAACACACGGACCCATGAAACTCTCTGACTACAAGGGAGAGTGGGTCATCCTCTTCTCGCATCCGGCAGACTTCACGCCGGTCTGCACAACAGAGTTCATGGGATTTGCGAGGATGTTTCCAGAACTTGAGAAGCGCGGTGTCAAGCTGATCGGACTCAGCGTTGACAGCGTTCACTCGCATATCGCATGGGTGCGAAACATCGAGGAGAAGATGGGTGTTCGGATACCATTTCCGGTTATCGCAGATCTTAACATGAATGTCGGGACGCTGTACGGGATGATCCACCCGGGACAGAGCGCAACCGCTGCTGTGCGATGTGTCTTTGTGATCGATCCCGACCAGATCCTGCGTGCCATGATCTACTACCCGCTCTCAACAGGACGTAATATGGATGAGATCCTGCGGTTGATCGATGCCCTGCAGGCGGCAGACAGGTACGGGATCGCAACGCCTGCCGACTGGAGACCTGGGGATCAGGCGATTGTGCCGCCGCCTGCAACGACGGAAGAGGCAGAGAAGCGTCTTTCCGAGGGTTATGACTGCAAGGACTGGTATTTCTGTAAGAAAACGATATAAAACAAAGGAGGTGAGATTTTATGGCTGAATATCGATGTACAAACTGTGGATACGTTACCGACGTTGATGCGGCGCCGGAGGAGTGTCCGGTCTGCAAACACAAAGACTCGTTTGAGGAGATCAAGGAATGACCCAGGCATGCTCGAAATAGAAAACCTGAACCTCGAGGTCGACGGGAGGCCCGTACTCAAAGGTCTCGACCTCATAATCGAGAAGGGCGAGTGTCATGTCCTGTTAGGTCCCAACGGATCCGGAAAGACGTCGCTTCTCTTAGGAATACTCGGGTTTCCGAGATACCGGGTGACCGGCGGCAGGATCATCTTCAATGGCGAGGATATCGCCAACCTGACGACTGCTGAGCGCGTGAAACTCGGGATGGGGATTGCGTTTCAGACCCCGCCGGTGATACGCGGCATCAGACTGGGCGACATGGTGAACCTCTGCCGTGGTGATAAATCCGGTGAGATCAGCGATGAGACCCGAATTCTTGCGAAGAAAATGCATTTCACAGAGGAATTCCTGGAGCGGGATGTGAACGCCGGGTTCTCAGGTGGCGAGATCAAACGATCCGAGATACTGCAACTGATGGCACAGGATCCGGATTTTGTGATGCTCGATGAGCCTGATTCTGGCGTTGACATCGAGAACATGGAGTTGATCGGCGGGATGATCGGCGAACTCCTGCACAGGCAGGAGCGTCCGAGCAGGCGAACCGCATCAGGACTGATCATCACTCATCTCGCAACGATCACCAACTATGTGGATGTGGACTGGGCGCATGTGATGCTCGGCGGCAGGATCGGGTGCTCGGGAAAGCCCGACCAGATCATCAGGCAGATATCAGAAGGAGGCTACGAGAAATGCATAAAAGAGTGCCAGATGTCGTGAAACTTGAAAAATGTACACCCAACATGAAGACGCATCGATCCCCATATCGCGAAGTTTATAGTCTCCGAAATTAAACATTTCTCTGATCAACAATCTCAGCTTTATACGGGCGTGATTCTCACCAAGAATCGCTATGCTGAACTGAAACTGAAGTTTGAGCATTTATCCATATCAAGCGTGGAGAATGGGCATGGAAATCAAAAATGGCGACGTCGTACAGGGTTCCAGATGGTCGGAGCCTGTTGTTGTGAATCTGGTAGAGGAGATGGGCGATTACATACGGGTGGTTGGCGTAACGCGTGATTCCCGCCAGCACATCGATCAACTCATACATCAGGACGAGATCAGTGCTCTTGATTCCGGGAAGATCGAATCGAACTTCACGGCAGAGCCGGGTCACGTTTTTCTTGGTCTTGAAACGAGACGATATCGCTACGCCTCGCTGTATGATCCACTTCTCGCAATGAACACCTCGAAGGTGGACCCACTACCCCATCAGATCGAGGCGGTGTATGGATATGTGCTGAAACTCCCGCGAATCCGTTTTCTGATCGCAGACGATCCCGGCGCAGGAAAGACCATCATGGCTGGATTGGTCATCAAGGAGTTGAAACTCCGCCATCTGATAAATCGCATCCTGATCGTCGTGCCAGGGCACCTTAAGGACCAGTGGCGCAGAGAGATGAAGGAACGGTTTGAGGAATGAGGGCGAGATTATGGATGGCAGGGGGAGTGTGGCTGGAAAAAGGCTTTTCGCTTTCTATGTGGACCAGAGGTCAGAAGAAATCGAGGTGCTAAACCCAGCTTTTCTCTGGGATCTGGTAGACGGAGAATCTGTCGAGGAAGATGGT
>PIXW01000200.1 GCA_003601535.1 ANME-2 cluster archaeon | reverse complement strand
GCGATGTGGTCAGCATCCAGATAAATACATGCAAAACAAACGCGAGGACATGATCCATGAATGTCGAAGGATTTGAGTTTCCGGACGATCGATTATATCTAAAGAATCATGTATGGGTACAGCCCCATTCCGGTAGGATCCGGATAGGGTTAACCGAACTTGGAGAGTCGTTATCAAAAGAGATCGTGCATATCGATCTTCCGGATGTTGGCGATGTGGTACCGAAGGATGAGTTTCTGATCGCTTACGAGACCATAAAGGCGGTATCGCAGATCTCACTTCCATTCGAATGCATGGTTACAGGCGTCAACGACGAACTGTGGGACGATCCGAATATCATAAACAGCGATCCATACAACATCTGGATGGTTGAGGTCAGGGGCGACTACGAGAAGAGCGATTTGATGACTGCTGAGGATGCCTGCGCATATTATGGGGCATTGATCGCAAAAGAACGGGAACGCTATGCAGGATATTAAACAGGAGGTAACCTGATGGAAATAGAAGGATACGAAGTGCCTGAAGATCTGTATTACACCGATGATCATTACTGGGCAAGAGTTGAGGATGACGGAAAGGTCAGGGTTGGAATAGATGCATTCGGTGGAACAGCAGTCGGAACGATCGAATTCATCGATCTTCCGATGGAGGATGACGAGTTCGAGGCAGGTGACGCGTTTGGGTCGATGGAATCTGCAAAGTGGGTCGGCGGGCTTACTATGCCTGTGAGCGGTACCGTAATCGAGGTCAACGAGGATATCGAGGACGATCCCGGACTGATGGCAGAAGACCCGTATGGAGATGGCTGGCTGATTCTGGTCGAACCATCCAATCTGGAGGAGGACCTGAAAAAACTCAATCACGGTGATAAACTCAGATCGTGGTTTGAAGAGGATATCGCATCGAGATAGTACTTTTTCCGAATGGTTTGGCGTCTTTGCAGAAATGAAAGCAACGGCGCCTCTATTTGATTGGTTGTACGGTGAGAAAATTACCATACCTTCTATGAGATGCGACTGTCCAGTTTTCACGATGGAGCGAACCCCATATTTATTGAGAAAAGACATCCCACAATTTCAATCCCGCAACGGTCTGATTTGAACTATATGTGAAGTGTGCCAACAACTTATCATCATCGGAAATTTTGCTGCATGCTCTATCAGATGGATGGTGTTCTGATCGCGGCCCCACCCAATGTCCGCTAAAATATTTGTATCCACAACCAAAACTATTGCCGGGACGACTCCATTTTTAGCTTCTGTAATCGTTTTCTAATGGTTCGGATAGTTTTATCCATGATAGAGCACCTACGGCATCTTTAATATTTTTCAATTTTTCATCTGTTGTAAGTTCTTTTTTCATATTATCTCATTGGAGATTACTTTCTTAAATCGTGTTCGTTCTTGCGGGTTCCAAAGAAGGTCAGGGATCTGGAGGAGAGACCTGGGTTGGACATATTCCCTAAAGTGGTACGGAGTTAAGGTTGAAAGAAGTCTGACCGAACAGATATGGCCAAAACATCAGTATTCGCTGGCATTATCTAAAAATCACTATATTTTTGCATTTTTTACTCTTATGACTATTGATTCCAATTCGTTAGTATCTCAGCGTCATGCCCTGTCAAAAATTCAGCAAGAAATGAACACAGATAAAATCAAACAACCAGATATCGCAGATTCCCTTTCCATGCAGACATCAGCGAACCGAGATGCGCCACCGCCTCCTGGTCGGTAGGCATGAAGATCATCCTCGGGCGCCATCGTTCGACCGATCTGAGAAATGCATAGAAATGCGTCATCAAAAACTTGAAATCGCTGATCAAAATGATTGGAGCGTCATGGTTGATATTCAGATGCGGCAGCACCGAACTCACATCGGTTCCGCCACACGCCGTCATACATCGCAGTGAAGCGATATCGACCTGATACGCGTCAGCATTGAACGCGATGATCGTTGTTTTGGATCTGAAATATTTATGAACGGTGTTTGCCAGCACCTTTGCTGATGTGATCGATCCGGTCATGCTTGAGGAGACATCGACCAGCACCCAGACCTGTTTATGCTTTTCCAGTTCCCGTTCAAGCCACATATTGCTCGAATCAAATAGAACAAGACGTTTTTTATCGGTTAACGATGTGCTTATGCCCTTGTATCTTGTTATGAGGCGTGGTCTTTCGATCCCGAGCCCACGCTCAAGCAGCAACGGCAGTTTCAGATTCTGTGCCAGTCTGGTGCATTCGGTTTCATCGTATCCGGTCATGCCTTTACCACTGCCAGCGCTCTCTGAATCGATCTTCTGAGCAAGGGTTTCCGGCGCGAATTCGCAGAATTTTTCCTGCTTGATGTACTGTGGTGTATGCTCATGAACCACATCTGCGTTATTCTTCATCATCCTCCATGGTGTGTTATCTGACCGCCAGACCGAGTTCAGTTCGCCTGCCAGTGCAGACACCGCCTCAACAAAATTCTTGAACCGCCTCTCTTTGAGATGCTCTGCACCATCTGCAACAAGCCGTGTGAGATGTTTGAACTGGTCGGATTCGGATAACCTTGTGATCTCGCTTATGATCTCGGAATCAAGAACGTGATCCCCATCCGAAGGGCAGTTTTTACTCGATTTTTTGTGAAAAAAATCGTGTGGATGCCGCGACAGCAGAATAAGCATCGCTACGGTGTATGCATCGCTGCTCTTCGATGCTGCAAGCGATTCCAGTAACGACATGTCCATCGGTTCGTACGCACCGGTCTCCAGCTCACAGTTGATCGCATAATCAGACACGACGTTCGTTGCGAAATGTACGATATCAGCATCCAGATACTGCCCGCTGAAGATGTCTGCATCGCTCAGTTTCTCTGTCTCTGTAATCTCACGATATCCGGCGATCAGATCATTGATGTGCGAGAGATGTGCGATTTCATGCCTCACCAGCAGTCTGGCAAGATCCTTCTGGTCGCCACGGGTTTTGATGTACAGATCAGCATGTTTGGATGCTGTAAAGACATAGATGTATGAAGAAGGGTCCGACTCACCGGTTTCGAGGTATTTCAACCGGATATCGTAATTGGACACCAGTCTATCGATCAGTTC
>PIXW01000199.1 GCA_003601535.1 ANME-2 cluster archaeon | reverse complement strand
TGTACGCGCAGCTATCCGGATACCGGAACGTGTCAGGAAGCTCCGCATCAGGCATCAGTTCCTCGAGTTCATCGTACTTTGGAAGAAAGCCTGCGCACTGGACAGGAACGCCGATAGTTTTTTTCTTATCGATCAAAAGCACGCTTGCGCCTTCTGCTGCGTATCGTGCCGCTGTTGCGCCGCACGGTCCTGCGCCGACGATTGCAATGTCGTAGTGGGGTTCAAGGTTCATTTGATCATCACCTCTGTAGCATCTCCCTTATCGCAAGCAAATCCAACCTCGACTGAGCTCTCATCGTATTTTCCAATGGCTCAACAAAAACAATGTTATTTCTTACAAGATAAGTTATCTCTGGTGTGATGTACTCATACGCGCAATTCACGTTCTCTTTTAACTTCGATAACTCTTCTATCACATTATCATAGACAATTTCGTAAAACTCTCCCCTAAACTCGATTTTCTCTCCATAAGCCCTTAGAGAATTTAATAATTCGCTTATCTGGCTTGTTCTGATTTTTAGCATTCTTTCCACCATCTTCCCCCTGTCTTCTACCCTCAGTAGCTCTACAAGGTACACTGGCTTGCCCCCGCAGTAATTCCATGCAAGTTCCTTTTCCCTGTCGTCAAACCCACACTCATCAAAAAAATTCAATGCCGTATCCTTATCAAAATCATCCACCAGCAGATACCTGCACCTGCCCTGCAGCATCGCCTCATTGTAAATCTGCTCGATGAAGAGCGAATCCGAAGTCGCCACGAATACATGTGCCAGATGCTTCTCTTTCGTCAGGTCTATGAAAAAGTTAAAGAGTTCGTAGATGAGCGGACCATTCACTTTCACGTCCCCTATCTTCTGTAACTCATCCAGGATCAACACTGGATGCTTTCCTGAGTTTTTCACCTCTTCAAAAAGTTTTATTATGTATGAAAAGGCGTTCTTCGGTTTATTGTCCTTGAAAACATAATCCAGAAACTCCCTCGTTATCGGTATCCCGGCAACCTTCGTAACAGATGAAACCAGCTCAGCAAGCGTCTCTTTTCCCTTCTTAAGCGCCGCCTCGGTCTCCATCTCCATCTCGAACAATGACTCGATGAAATCGTCATAACTCGCCAGGAATTTAGTCCTCAAGTTTATGTAGAAGACGACATATTCCTCTGGCAGCTCTTCTATCACGTGGTTGATCAGTTCCGTCTTTCCACTGTTTATCGGACCGTAGACAAAAGTGATCAAAGTCGGTTGGCGGTCCAGTATCGCCCGGATCTCTTTTGTCTCCTTTTCACGGTTGTGAAATTCTATGTTTTTCATATTGTTTCCCTCCCAACGGATTCTCTTTTCACCACAAGAGGCTTCGCCTCGTCATCCGCAGAAATTAGAGGCGTCGCGAGCAGCATCAAACACCACAATCACCAACCCCGCCGCCGCATCAGATATGCGACAGCGGCAAGTCCAGTGATCGCGAAGAGGGCGCCAAAGCCAGGGGTCTTCTTCTTCGGTGAGGTCGCGGTTGGCACCTCTTCCGGCATCGGCGGTCTTGACCCAACAGCTCCGGTCATTCTTCCTGCATCCGCCTCTTCCGCCTCTTCCGGAACTGGAGCCGATGCTCCGGGTGCCGCTGCTGGCACCACCTCCTTTGGAGTTGCAACTCCGGGAGCCGCCTCTGTGACCTCACCCTCGACACCGGATGCGGTCGCCGTCGTCTCATCCTTATTAACAGTCGGCACCTCCACAAACAGCGATGTGTATGGCGTCACGAACCCAAACTCGAGAGAGAGCGCGGTAATCTCAGACACAAGATCGTCTGTCTCACCTTCGACAACGGTTCTGTCCATCAGTCTCCTGATCTTCGTATATGCCCAGAGTTTCGGGATAAACGCATTCTCAGGTCGTAAAACAACAGGAAACGTCCTGTCGAAGCTGCGGCTGCCAGTGCGTGTGACCGCGTCGATACTGGAATCGATGGCATTTATTCCGGCAGGATATCTGGCGAGTATGATCGCGTCAGAGCCTGCGAAGAGCGTGTTGTACCCCGTGTTCACGACATCGGACGAATCAGAGTAGCTAAAGTCCATGTCGGTTATCACAGGCGTGGATATCGTCTTGTAGAATGTGTTCATCCTGGTCTCGGCATTCTCTTCAGGATAGAACCGCTCTGCCACCCCGTAGTTTTCCAGACTCAGCGCTCTCAGGAAATCGTAGTTCTCTTCATCCTCGATCCCGAACGCAATTACGAATATGGATACATCCGCTTTATTTGCAACTTTTACGTTCTCTCTGATCACATACGGCGATGTCACACCCCCTGTGGGTTCGCCATCAGTGAGAAACACGATGATCGGTACCCTTCCTGTATCAGGCTCGAACATACCGAGCGCTGTCAGCAGTGCTTCGTTGATGTTGGTACCGCCTTCTGCATCGAGAGCGGCAACAAAGTTTGCGGCATCTGCCTTTGTCTGTGCGTTCGCCTCCATGAGCGTGCTATTGAACAGTATAGTCTGCCTGTCAAAGAAGATCACATTGAAGTAATCGTCAGGCGGGAGATCGGCGATGATGTCTGTAAATACCCTTTTTACCTGTGCGATCTTACCGCCTCTCATCGAACCGGACTTGTCGATCACGAAGATGATCTCCTTATCAAGAGGTGTTGTTCCCAGATCCTCAACCGATGGTGAGAATACATGCATCAGATAACCCTGTCCGCCAGTTTCATAGAATAACATCTCACCGCCCAGTGATGTGCTGTCGGTTGTGAAGACAATTCTGAGATCCTGGTCAGGAAGTCTCCCTGCGCTGTATGTAACCCGCGCTTTGGTGGCAGAGAGATACTTTGTGTTTGATCCCTCAAATCCCGGGGTTTCCAGACTGGTGATCCTGTTTACGGATGCGACTGTGATGTTTACAGAGAGATCAGGTACTCTGTGCGCCACATCGGTCTCTCGCAGCGATAGCACGTAATCGTACTCGCCAAGCATCTTCTTTACAGGCTGCTCGTAGGTCATGCGAACGGTGATGCTCTGGTGAGGTGCAAAACTTAAGGAGTAAGAGAATATGTTCCTCTTCTTCGCCTTTAGAATGCCAGCGGTTCTTCCTTTCGAGACGGCTTCATCGAATCGTTCCTGTGCCTCCTTTTTGGGGAGCACATCTGCTTTATACTCGATTCCATCGATAAAGAGGCTGAAGCCTGAGATGAATGCACCCTCCGGGATCAGGAACCTGAACTCGTCGTCGGTTGCGGTGTCGTGCGGGTTGGTGAGTTTCTCTTCCACGGTGGTTGTCGCATAGCCGTTGTTCACATCCGCTGTGATATGCAGGTAGTCGATTGTGGCGGGCGACGCTGCGTGAGATACCGTCTGTTCGATCTTCGGCAGGTCTCGAAGACAGATATCCTGGAGCAGGGCAATGTAGACGTCGCCTTTTTGTACTACCGCGACTTTCGTTTTGATGACCGGATTCTCACCAGTATCCGGCTCATAACAGTAGATATTGTTAGTCTCGTCCAGTACCTCTGAATCAACTTCCTGTCCGTATCTTGACATAATCAGCCAGACCTTTCCCGCGTCCGGATCTATCTGCCTTACAGTAAGCACATAGCCGCCATATCCAATGTCGTACGATTCACCAGGAGCAAGTTCCGCCTGTGGTAGCTGGGGCTGTTCCGGTTCTGTGAGTGCGCCTGATATCTGGGCGCATCCTGCGAGTATCACAAGTGCGATCAGGCAGATGTCGATTCTTCCAAACGCTTTCGATGTCACTGTTTCCAGTGACTGAATTCCAAATTCCATTTATATCTCCTCCTGAAGGTTGTATTCTATCTCATTTATGTTTATCAGTTCTTCTTCTCATGATCAGAATCGCCGCAATCAATAACCCGATCACCGCAAACAACACGCTCCATCCTGGTAATCCAGATATCCCGGTGTTATTCTGCTGCGATGCCGGCGATGCTGCTGGCTGCACACCAGCGGACCGCACCTTAATCGGCAGCTTGAGCGTGTAATCCTCGAAATTCTCGATATCGTCTCCGAAGTAGTAGACCACCCTGCCCTCCACTGTAAAGTCGCCTACCTGATTCGCAACGATTCTGACCTCGATCTCCCTGCCCACACCGGGCTCAATCTCATACGTGGATGTGAACTGCCCTCCTCCTGACATGACGAACCCGGAGGATGCCACGCTCATGCCGGACGGCGGGATGATGATGACCTGAACATGCATCACGGGTTTGGTGATCAGGTTCACAGCCGAGAGCCTGAGCAGGATATCCTCTCCAAGCACGACGTCAGTCCTCTCGCCGTGCAACTTCACGCTTGCGTTCTGTGGTGGTGTGGGCTGTAATGCGGCAGACTGGATGACTGTTAGCGCCGCAGTATCCGATCTTGCGGTATGTTTCCCGCTGTCATCATCGTATGATGCTTCTGCTGGATCTAAATTGAACGTGCCGCTCTGCGATGGCTTTACAACATACTGGAGCGTACGTGATTCATTTGACTTGAGCAAGGGATATTCTGCGTACGTCTTACCGCTAATCAGCATGAAATCAGAAGGAATGGAATCAGTCACCACGATATCTCTGATCTCATCCATTCCTGTGTTTCTTACGGTCACAGTCACCGTTGTTGTATCCCCCTCCTCAATCGTGTGCGGGGAAGGTAACTTTGTAACAGATAGCGTGGTCATCGGATATATCCTGACTGTTAGCGCTCCCGCATTGTCGTTGTATCCACCACGCTCGCCTGTGGTTATGCAGTCGAAGATGCTGAACCAGATCTTCTCTCCGTCTCCTGTGCGGTAGAACGTGTACGTGTGATTCTCGACATCGCTTACTGCTGCGCTTACCCGTTCACCATTGAATTCGATGGAACTGAATGCCTGTGTGTATGC
Source organism: ANME-2 cluster archaeon (assembly GCA_003601535.1). GTDB lineage: Archaea > Halobacteriota > Methanosarcinia > Methanosarcinales > Methanogasteraceae > Methanogaster_B. The sequence goes on along the minus strand of PIXW01000199.1, from coordinate 377 downwards.
GCCCCCCTTGCCCATGCGAAACTGCGCATCTGCCCAGCCCCATTCCACATCGGTTCTGAACTGGAATGTTCCAGAGACCACGATCCGGTATTCGCATCCTTTTTCAAGGATGATCGATGATTCAACCGGCGATCCTGTCTCCTTTGGTCCAAAGGCAGGGATCCGGATCGTGTCGAGCGGGGGATCGTTGGATGCTGATGCTGCTGTCATCGATATGATCAGCAGTAGTGTGATGATGCTGAGTGTTATCCCGTGTATTCGATATCTTCTATGCACTTTTCATAACCTCTCTTATCGCAAGCAACTCCAGCCTCGACTGCGGCTTCAGGATTTGTTTGACCGGGTCAAGAAAGAGGATATTCGCCTTGATCAGACCG
>PIXW01000198.1 GCA_003601535.1 ANME-2 cluster archaeon | reverse complement strand
CCTCAACTCGTATACTCAGCATTGATCCGCACATACTCCGCTGTCAGATCGCAGCCCCACGCAACCGCCTCACCCGTACCGAGTCCTAAATCAAGAGCGATCTCGATATCGTTCCCGCTCATATCCACACCTGCGGAATCGACAACCATGCCATGATCCACCAGAAGCGTTCCGCAGAGCGCAAGCGAGATCTGATCCGGATCAACCAGAGCACCAGAGTATCCGGCAGCAGCGATCACCCGTCCCCAGTTCGGATCAGAGCCATGAACAGCGGTTTTGACGAGTGGAGACCTGACAATTGCTTTTGCTGCATTCTTCGCATCCTCCTCTGTCTTTGCACCGGTAACTCTCGCCTCGATGAACTTTTCTGCACCTTCTCCGTCACGAACAATCATCGTTGCAAGTTCGATGCATACGCGGTCGAGCCCTTCCTGAAATTCTTTTTCATCCAACTCACCATTCTCAGCGGTCGCTGTCAGAAGCACCATATCGTTGGTGCTGGTATCGCCATCCACAACGATCATGTTGAAACTGCGATCTACCGCCTGTCTGAGGCACGAATCAAGCATTTCATGAGATATGTCAGCATCCGTATAGATGAACGCAAGCATCGTTGCCATATCCGGAGCAATCATGCCAGAACCTTTTGCAATCCCGCCGATACGCACGCCTGATGGTAATTCGACTGCAAACTCCTTTGGACGAGTGTCTGTTGTCATGATGGCGCGTGCCGATGCTGTGCTTCCATCCGGAGTATCTGATAATCCGGCAATCACGGAATCGATGTGATCCTCAATCCAGTTCAGATCGAGTGGCACACCGATGACACCGGTCGATGCGACGCCAACTGCGTCCTTCTCGACACCGAGTCTGTCTGCCAGCAGTTCAGCCATGCGTCTGGCATCTGAAAGCCCACGTGCTCCAGTGAACGCATTTGCGCATCCGCTGTTTGCAATAATCGCCTCGAGTTTGTGTTTGTCTGCCAGATGCGTTCTGGTCAATGTCAGTGGAGCCGCGATGATCTTATTTCTTGTAAAAACTCCCGAGGATGCTCCACTACCTGTGATCACGGCAAGCCCGTTCTTATTCTCCTTGATTCCATAAGCACGCACGCCGCGAACAGCGCACACGCCGCCGGTTATTTGTTTCATTGACCTAACCATAGACCATCCCCCTTTTATATCCATGCATCACATCACTCCATAATGAATATGCTGACATTCTGCAACAATATCGCTGCCGCAATCGCTGATGCAACCGCACCCGTGATCGGCACATCAGAGTCAGGAAGGGAACTGTACACCGGCGCTGATGGCACACCCACAAAGAAGATCGATGAGGTAGCAGAAAATGCTGCGATTGATGTTTTGAGAGACGATGGACGGAAGATATTGCTTGTAAGCGAGGAATGCGGAGAGAAACTGATTCATGGAAGAAGAGAGAATGTCGATGAAGATGACATCGATTTTACGCTCGTACTCGATCCGCTCGATGGGACATTCAATGCAGTGGCTGGCATTCCGTTCTATTCGGTTTCCATCGCGATCGGAGGATATGACCTATCTGATATCTCATTCGGGTTCGTGCAGAATCTGCACTCAGGTGATACCTACCATGCAGAGATCGGAAAAGGTGCGTACTGCAATCAAAAGCAGATCAACGTATCAACGACCAGAGAATTGCAAAGATTGAGTGTGACTGCCTATGCTTATCGAACAGATTCAACAAAGATAGCCGATCTCGGAAGAACCGTACGAAGAATCCGGGTTCTCGGAAGCTCATCACTGGAACTCTGTTATGTTGCGGCAGGCGTCCTGGACGCCTTTGTTGACTTCCGGAAATATCTGAGGGTAACAGACATCGCCGCAGGAAAGATCATCATCGAGGAATCCGGCGGGATGGTCACCGATGCCAGGGGCGTGCCGCTTCATGGCGAACTCTCCATCACCTCAAGGGTGAGCATGATCGCATCCAACGGGCATGTTCACGAGCGTTTATTGAATCTGGTTACGGATGATTCATGAAAACATCTCTTTAAGCTCTTCTTTCAGGAACGGATCCATCTCGCTGCAGTATCCATGTTGTTCTCTTTCGATGGTGTGAAGCGACTTTGGCCCACCAACTTTCATGTAGGTCTGCTGGGCACTGTCGTAAGAAATGACCGGATCATGTAAGGAGTGGATCATCACAAACTTTCTCGGGCTGATCTTGTTCAGATAGGTGTCCGGATCAATCGATCTGTAAAACCGGATCGTATCAGGATCGGTTATCCTCCCGGAATCAACCGCGGCATCGATTCCATAACCGCATGTACTGATCGCAAGAACACCACGTGCCATGCTGTCGAGTGCACAAGCGATGATCGCAAACCTGCCGCCGTTGCTCTCGCCGAGATACGCAATCCTGTCAGGATCGATCCGTGGCTCTTTTCGCAGGACTTCTGCGGCAGAGAGTGCATCATACACCATCCTGTGCTGTGTTGGTTCTTTGCTGTCCAGAAACATCCTGAGATCGCCTTTCATATCGATGCCTCCAAGATTGCGCTGGTCGATCGCAATACTCGCATATCCGAGATTGCACAGATATGCTGCAAGCCCCTGTTCACCTTCCTTACTCACGGTCGCGCCAGGCAGCAGCACGATGCCGGGAACTGTTCCTGATCGGTTTTTTGGCATCCGGATGAGTCCTTCGATATCCGCGCCTCTGCTTTCATAACTGACCTTGTATAGCGTGTAATTGTCCGAATCTTCGAGTGTCTTCAGTTGATAGTCTGGCGTGGGTTTCTGGTACTTCAGAAGACCATCATCAGTAACGAGCCACTCTGGCTTATTGATGCAGCCTGAAAGGAGCATCGCACCGATGATTATGAGGATGAACAGGCAAATTACAGAGGGTTGTTTCATTTCCCCTTCTCCATGGTCTTTGTTACCCGTGTCCCCAGTTCCTCGCCAGCGAGAAATCTGGCGATCATATTCTCCTTTGAAGCATTGAATATGTAGGAATCGATATCGATCCTGATCAGTTCAAGCACCTTGCCGAGCATTCCGCTGGTCACATCGACACCATCCGATTCTCGCAGGTGGTGTCGCACCGCGTCGAAGTTTTCTGATGTTATCACCGGGATCACCGTGCCATCTGCAAACACCCCATCGACCGCGGTACCGAGTCCGGCACGAGCAGCTCTTAATCTGGCTGCAAGGTATGCAACGAGTTGATCACCAGATATAATCGATGCCCCGGTTGTTCTATCCATCACCACATCGCCATGCAGTACAGGTACCATGCCCCGTTCCAGCATCATTTTGATCTGGGCGGTCTGCATGTCTACGATGCGTGCGTCTTCTGCTATCATGTAACTGAACGGATGCACCGGCGCGGCTGGAATATCGTTTTCGATCAGCGCTTTTATTACAAGATCGTTCAATGATTTTACAGATCGATGAATCTCGATCATCCCAAAATTCGTGAATCCTTCCGGAGAATTGTGTTTTCTTGCCTGAGGGTGCCCGAACGAGCCTGCACCGTGAATCAGGATCAACTGGTTATCCGCGGATGGATGGAATGACGCGATCTCCCTGGCGCATCTGTTGATTGCTTCTGGTTCTGGTGTCGGTGCGCCGGTCTTTTCTGTCAGGACGCTGCCTCCGAGTTTGAGGATTGTTAGGGGCATGTGTCGGATTTTGTGCGTGAATGTATTGAACGTTGTTTTTACGCTCGCAAAAAGCACTCTTTGGTTGCAAATCAGTTGCTAATCATTGGACGGCTCCAACCTGGTAAGGCAGAGACTAATGATGCTGGTTTTGAGTGAAGATCAGGAGGAATTTCACGTTTCTTTGAAACTTCAGTATAAGATCGTCTCTCACTTCTCAGCGAGTTCCTTAACAGCCTTCTCAAGTTCGGCAATCTTATCTTCCAGACGCGCAACATCATCCTTCGATGCGATCTTTGACCGGTTGATCACGTTCTGCATCTCCTCTGAGATCTTATCTCCGAGTTCTCGCATCTGCCTGTTTTTCTCGGTCAAGAGTTCGTTTACAAGAGATTTTCCTTCCTCCCTGTTCATCTCGCCTCTCTCAACAAGTTCGTTCACAACCTGCCTGACCTTCTCTTCGGTGATACTCAATGCGCCAATTCCAATAAGTCCCATCTTTCTGAGTGTTTCATTCATAGCAAAAACTCCGTATTAACACAAACCATTTATCTGATATATAGGTTCTGGTAATGTGATACTATGAAAAAAGTAGCAGTTATCAGAGGCGATGGTACAGGACCTGAACTCGTGGATTCCATGATGCGTGTTATGGATGCGGTGAGTCCTGATATCGAGTTTGTGCCGTGCGAGGCAGGAGACGAATGGTGGAAGAAACATGGCGGAGACTCGCTGATACCAGAGGGGACATGGGATGTATTAAACGAGGCAGATGCGTGTTTCAAGGGTCCGACCACCACACCCGGATATGTGGGCGCACCGAGAAGCGTCGCTGTCAGCATACGCCAGCGATTCAATCTGTATGCAAATGTGCGCCCGATCAAGACGTTTGCAGGAGCGCCAGCCCCTTTAGGCGATGTGGACTTTGTTGCGGTCAGAGAAGCAACAGAAGGCATGTATTTTGGAAAAGAGGTAGAGATAACCGATGATACGTTTATTGCGATCAGGAGGATCACCACAAGCGCATGTGAGAAGATATCACGGTATGCATTCGAGGAGGCGAAGAGGAGAGGCTGGGACGTCGTTGTCGGCATTCACAAGAGCAATATTCTCAGGATGACCTGCGGCGCGTTCATGGACTGCTTGCGCGCAACCGCGGAGGAGTATCCTGATATGGCGTTGTGGGAGTATCATGTCGATAACATGGCGCAGCAACTGATAAAGAACCCTCAGTTCTTCAATCAGAAAGTACTCGTCTCAACTAATCTCTTTATGGATATCATAAGCGAAGAGTGCGCAGGACTGATCGGAAGCATCGGTCTCGTCTATTCGGCAAACATCGGCGATGATTATGCGATGTTTGAGCCGGCGCATGGCTCTGCTCCGAAGTACAAGGGAATGAACAAGGTGAATCCGTGCGCAACGATTCTTGCTGGCGCATGGATGCTCAGGTATCTCGGCGAGACCGAAGCCGCAGACCGGATCATTCAGGCAACCGAGCGCACGATTGTAGAGGGCATTACCACGTACGACCTCGGCGGAGATGCGAGCATGAGCGATATGACGGATGCGATCGTCAGATATCTGTGATCTGAACGAATGAGAATTAGCCCGGTTCTCGTTCTGCTCGTTCTCCTGCTCACAGCATCCGCAGCAGCATCGCAGATCACACACCCGATCATACGTGAGTTTCTCCCAAATCCGGCTGCTCCGAGGGATCAGGGTGAGTATGTGATCATCAGCAATCCGGCAGACCATACAATCGATCTGTCGGGTTTCATCCTGACCGACCTTGAAGGCGAGTTTGAGATACCCAATCAAACGATCCTTGAACCGGGGGCAGACTACCAGATCAAACTTCCTGTGCACGGCATTCATCTCAGTAACAGCGGAGACGAGGTGATACTTCTAAATTCCAATCGCAGCATGGTGGACTGTGCCATCTATGGAGACTCCGGATACAGCGGAGAGGGCTGGAACGGCACAGGTCCTGGCAGAGCTGCAGAAGAGCGCATATTCAGGCGGTTCTATCTCGACAATGATACCGATACTGCTTATGAGTGGCTGCCATTACGAGAGTATTACCGGGGACAGTCGAACATTATGCCGCCACAAAGGAGCTTCTCAGGCAGGGTTACCGCCTTTGTATCGCCTGATTGCAGTCTCATGACACTTCAGGAAGAGATCCGGAATGCATCCGTACTCAGGGTGAATATCTATCTCTTTGAAAGCCATGATATCGAACGTGAGGTGCTGGATATGCTCAATCGAGGCGGAGAGGTGTATATCCTAATCGAAGAGAGTCCTGTTGGTGGTATCAGCGATTCCGAAATTGGGATTCTCAGACGCATCATGGAAGAAGGGGGAAGAGTCTGTTTCAGTGATGATCCGCTATACCGGCTGAACCATGCAAAGTACGCGCTGATCGATCATGATACCACCATTATAGGCTCTGAGAACTGGAACAGCGGAGGTTACCCGCCTGATGGTTTCAGCGGAAATCGCGGCTGGGGCATCGTCATAAGGGACAGGGACATCTTCTCAGATCTCTCCACTGTATTTGAGCATGACTGGGAGCATGGAACCGAGATCGGAACTAAAGATCTGCCGCAGGAATCAGGACGGAAGCGGCAGGATGAACCAGAGGATCGCATCAGGTACCATGTATTCGATGCAGAGGATATTAGTGGAGACTTCACTGCAGATGTGATCGTCGCACCTGATAACAGTCTCAGGTATGAGACCCTCATCGGAATGATAAACTCTGCTGAGAAGACGGTCTACATCGAGCAGGCTTACATAACAGGAGACTGGAACGGGTGCAAGAACCCCTATCTTCAGGCTGCGGTGGATGCTGCACGAAGGGGTGTGGAGGTGAGGATTCTCCTTGATTCGATGTGGTACAACAAAAACGATGCCGATGACAACGATGAACTATGCAGGGATCTTAATGATCTTGCGTCACAGGAGAACCTGAACCTTGAAGCAAGGCTTGTGAAGCGGGATGGGATCTCAAAAATCCATAACAAAGGAGTGATCGTTGATGAGAAGAAGGTGCTCATCTCTTCGATAAACTGGAATAAGCATAGCCCCACATACAACAGGGAAGCAGGCATCATAATCGAGAACCCTGATCTTGCAGCATACTACACCGGTGCCTTTCGTTGTGACTGGAATACGGAACGAAGATCCCCAACCTCGGCGATGTTTGTTCTCCTCGTAATACTGGTGGTGGTTCTCTTCGCATCGGCGATCTATCGCATGAGCAGGCGGCGCGGGAGTTGATCATCATGCAACCGATGGCTTGTTTCTGTCTGGTATCTGAACTGCACCAGCACCATGTATGTGGGTGGGTATCCGCGAACTCTTCAGCGTCCGATGGTG
>PIXW01000197.1 GCA_003601535.1 ANME-2 cluster archaeon | reverse complement strand
CATTTCCTCGAAGCGTGATCAGTTCCGGATCGCCAGGTCCTGCCCCGACAAAATAGACCTTTCCTGACATCATTCATCTCTCCTTTCTGCCTGCGTATATCATGCTGAAATAATCTCCTTTTTCCGGAATATCATGAGTTATCAGTTCATCATCAGAAAATAGCTTCTCGGCAAAGACAAATTCCGTATAGCCTTCTTCGATCAGATGATCCACGATTCTTCCTGGTCTTCGTGCCTTCAACACAACTGTTGAGCTCACAGGCGAGCCATCGCTGACCACAAACGAACGATCGATGCCGGCATCAATTCTTGATGCGAACGCCGTGATCGAACTGATTCCGGGAATGGTTTCTATGCCGATGCCCGGATATTTCTCCTGTATCCGTCTGCGGAGCCGGACAAAGGTTGAAAAGAAGTTGGGATCGCCGATTAACCCAAATGCAACCATGTTATTCTCGGCTGCATCTGCAACAACGTCTGCATTCTGATCGATGGTTCTGTCCAGTATCTCCTTATCGTGCGTCATCGGGAAATCGAGAATCTCCGGATCAGTGTATGGTGAAACCAGTTCAAACGCGAGCTTTCCAGGAACAAAGACCTTATCGCTCTTTTTAAGTATTCGTATTGCCTTGAGCGTCAATAGTTCGGGATCGCCCGGACCGAGTCCTACTCCAATCAGCATTGTTCGTCTCCTCGTATTCTCAAGTATCTTCTCGACCGATCTAATAAATAGCTGCGTCAGGCGTTCGGACGTGCCGGCGGTACATATAATACCACCCGGACCAGATTAACAGTTGAGAGAGGAAGAGCAGCCGCCGCGACATTAGTCGTGAGGAAAGTCCCCTCACCACTGGACACACGGATGCCGAGATGGCTTATGGCGAGAGTTTTGGCTCTGACACAGAAACGATACCACGGTATGCATAATGCGATGATGCCGGAAGGCTGAGGTCACATATCGTGGATGAAACGGTCTAATCCCCGTGGGTGCAAGCCAGCGACAGGGCACGCGCGATTAAGCGCGAGCGGAGTCCAGCCGTGCCCGGGTATGGCGCTCAGTCGAATGCTGCTATGAACAGAAAGGGGCTTACTCTCCTCACTCACTCAATATGATCCAATATGACCAGCGCCACATCCTGATCATCTTCAGCGTATCTTCCATGAATCGGATGATCGCCACAGACGATTACGCCAGTATTCCTGTCGATATGCCTGCAAATCTCTTTTATATGATCATCAATACTTTCTGCCGCAGATTTCAGTTCATCGAAACTTCTTTTTTCATGCGCATACCTGTCGATCGCCCTGAAGTGGATTGTCATAAGAACCGGCTTGTGTTTCAGAAGATCGATCGAATATTTCCTGATCTTCGCATCATAATCAAGTATATCCCTGCTGTCAGGGACGCCCAGAGACAGATCGATCTTTGTTTTCATGGCTGCTGCCCCCTTGCTCTCGATAACGACCGCTGATCTGATGCCGCACTCCTCTGCACGTTCGAGTATCGATTCGATCGATGAGGTGAGCACATCGGCGTTGGTGAGTATACCGTGTGTATGCGGATAGCATCCTGAGAGGATCGATGCGATCGCTGGCGTCGTATGATTTGCGACAGCCCTGCACCGGATGGTGGCACCTCTCACATGGGGCATACAGGAGCTCAATCGCTGGTATGTCAAATAACCAAGACTATCAACGATGATCAGTATCGCCCGATCACATCGCTGCAAACGATCAACCAGTTCCGGTATCACGTTTCCATCCACACCTGGAAGTGGTATACCGATCACTTTAGCAATCGTTGGTGCAATATCAACAAGGCTATACAGCTCGGTCATTGACGGGACAGGAACAACTCGATCCAGGATACATTGACCATGTCGCCCCGTTTTCCTTCCATCTCCTCTGTTCCGATCTTGATATCGTTCACCTGTATATCTGGCAGATATCTATTCCGTGTCACTTCGACAGCGTCTACTGCGCGCGAGATTGCATGTCCACGCGCCTTTACCACCACATCGTCTGTGCCTTTGTTGAACTGTGCCATGATTGCCATGACATAATCCATCACACTCTTCTTGCCCACGAACACTGAATTATCATCTGATTCGTTCGTCTGGTTTGCTGTGTCCACATCGCTTGTTTCCGGTGTCATGTAACAACCTCGCTCCGATTGCATTATGTGACTTCAATCTGATCATCTGGTCTCAACTGGTATATAACAGTGACGCTTTCAGAGAAACGTTTATGTGGCAATGGCAAGAGAATACGCATCAATGGCTAAGAAGAAAGAAAGTGGCAGCGGACTCATGTCTTCCGCGGGTCTGATGAGATATTATGAGGCAGATGAGTCGGCGATACGCATCGATCCGAAGACCGTGGTCATAATCGGGATTGTTGCTGGCATACTCGCAATCGTGCTCGGTTTTCAGTTTGGAACCTGGCCCGCCTGAAGGTCTTTTACCATGTATGTGCCCTCGCGTACATACCCGCGTCTCCGGTAGTACTCGCGTACACCGATACCGCTTGTAATTGCTATTTTTTTGAATCCGTGCTCATAAGCAATATTACATGCCTTATCAAGCAGTTCACTCCCATAACCCCGATGCTGCCACTGACCGTTATCGGGATCCTCTCCAACAGGAACCATCCTTCCATACACCATCAGTTCACGCACGAGAGCAGTGTCTTTTAATTCGGTTCGATGGGGCGAATGCGGAAATCGTAGTCGCAGAAAACCGATTAAGATATCGTTTTTCACGTCCTCAAAGGATATAAAGTGCTCGGTTCCGCCACATGCCTCGTATGTTTCGACCAGCAGTTTGATCTTCTCTGATTCAGGCTCAATCCCACGTAGCGATGCATGTCCGACCTCACGGCATCTGATGCATGCACATGATCCTCCCATCGATCGCAGCCTCTCTTCTGCGAGCTGGCGGATATTGCTCTTTGTAACGCCGGCTGCGATCTGCTGCGCAGGAATATCCCGCTGAATCCGCTGCAGTCGCACCCATTTCGGAAGCATGGATTTGATACGCGCAAGCAGTTCTACCGCACAAGAATTGTCAAGCGACCGGTAACGACCATTCATCCACCACCGGTGCAGCACTGTTCCCTCGGTTACGAGCGTGGGATAGATCTTCAGGTGATCAGGGCAGAATCCAGGATCGCTGAAGAGCGTTTCAAACATGCGGAGATCATGATCGGCATCAGATCCTGGAAGACCGATCATTATATGGAACCCAACCTTGAGCCCGCTGTCCCGCAAACGCTCGTTGGCAGCGATCGCATCCTGCACGGTATGCCCGCGATTGATCTTCGTTAGTACATGATCGTACACGCTCTGAACCCCTATCTCCACCTTTGTTGCTCCAAATCCAAGCAGATGATCGATCTTCTCTTTATCTAAACAATCAGGGCGTGTTTCAAACGTGATTCCGATATCTCTGACCGATGCAGTCTCATTTGTAGTGATAGTTGATTCAAGATCCTGATCAGTCATGCCGGAACCGCCAAAGTCGTTCATAGCCTCCAGACTTCTCCTGATGAACCACTGCTGGTAATCCAGCGGTCTCGCGGTGAATGTTCCGCCCATCACGATCAGTTCAACCTTGTCAACCGGATGACCGATCATCTGCAGCTGCCGCAGGCGGGTTGTCACCTGCCGGTATGGATCATAATCACACTGTATCGCACGCATGGTTGCCGGCTCTCTGCCCATGTAACTCTGCGGCGTACGAAAACTGGACGCAGGACCACCCGGACATGGGATGCATGCACCATGCGGACACGGGTACGGCGAGGTCATCACCGCAATCACTGCAACACCTGATACTGTGCGAACCGGCTTACGCTGGAGCAGACCGATTACGTGCTTGTACTCATCAGCAGTGGAGAGAGCAAGGATCTCTGAGTTCTTTGGCATGTTAGGGAGTTTATATCTGGCGCTGATCCGTTTCTTGGCGGTGTTGAGTTCACGTTTGCTCGTTATGTTGTGATTCAAGATCTGCTCAAGGATCTCGCGACATGCTGATTCATACATTGTGGTATACTGTTTTGTTTGCATCTTAATGGTTCGTGGCGATGGTTTCCAGACGTAAAAGAGAGATCTGTCACTCTTGTGGTTGTTGTATGGAATCCGGCTTTAACAAAATTCCAGCCAAAAAACAGAATCGACACCTTCCGACACCATGCCCACCTAACTTCCACTGAAATTCGCAGGGATAACTGGTTTTATCTCCCATACCTCCGCTGCCGCTTCTGATAGTCCCGTATGATCCTTAAGAAGTCCAGTCTCCGCATATCAGTGAAATTCACATCTGTAAAATATAGTTCTGAATATATTGTCTGCCATATCAAAAAATCAGTCAGATGCTTTCCTCCTGCCCGGATAACCAGATCCGGATTGTGCTTGAAAAGAAGGTGAGATTCAATCATATCCAAATTAATACTATCATACTCAATCTCTCCCCCCTCTACTTTCCTTAAAATAGCTTTTATCGCATCTGTGAGCTCGAGTTTCCCACTGTAGCCGATCGAGATGTCGAGTTTAATCTCTGGATCCCCTTCTCCGATTGAGCTCACCCGCACACCGGAATCGCTCTTGATGTATATCTGTGCAACCAGATCGGTTCTGGCTAATCTATCGATGATCTGTGAAATCACGTCTTCCATCGGAGGTCCGTCTACGATTATGGCGATGTAGACGATGAGCGATCTGATATCGAGATCTACGCACCACGAAACAAAGGATTGTAGCTGCTTAATCCCTATTGGTGCGAGGAGATCAGTTTCTGCCAGCACAAGCGTGAGTCCGTCAGGCAGATTATGTTCGGTGATCTGATAGCGCACTCGATGCTCGTAGATGCGTTCGTAGATGCGTTGAAGCATTGATGTGTACTGTACTGGCGGTTGTGATTATTGTTTGTGCCGGTACGGTGTTGTCTGCGGTCGGGTCACTTTCGATTGATCACTGAAATCAAGTTAGCTTGAGTTGAATTCCATTTTATTTTTTAGAAGCGTTTAAATATTAGTTCGTTCATCCGGTGTTTATGAGTCTTGTAAGAGATGCACAGAACGCAACCATCACAGAAGAGATGAAAACGGTTGCGAAAGCAGAAGGCGTTGACCCTGAATTTGTACGTAGAGGAATTGCAAGCGGAAGAATCGTTATTCCGGTAAGCCCGTACCGGGAGACCGTGCCGTGCGGCATCGGGAAAGGGATGCGCACCAAGGTGAATGCATCGGTCGGCACATCATCTGATATCGTGGACATCGATCTCGAGGTGAGAAAGACACAGATGGCAGAGAAGGCAGGTGCCGACACCATCATGGAGCTCTCGACAGGCGGGGATCTCGTCGAGGTCAGAAAGCGCGTGATTGCGGCTACATCGCTATCCGTTGGAAGCGTTCCCCTGTATCAGGCGTTCATCGAGGCGATCGAGAAGGATGGTGCGGTTGTGAACATGAATCCTGATGACCTGTTCCGGATCACAGCGGAACAGGCGAAGCTTGGAACGAACTTCATGGCGATTCATACGGGAATCAACCTCTTGACAGTCGAGCGTCTCAAGAAACAGGGGCGGTACGGCGGGCTCGTCTCACGAGGCGGCGCGTTCATGACGGCATGGATGCTGCACAACGAACAAGAGAACCCGCTGTACAGCGAGTTCGATTACCTCCTCGAGATCATGAACGAACACGAGGTCACGCTCTCGATGGGCAATGGAATGCGGGCAGGCGCTGTGCATGACGCAACCGACCGGGCAGGAATTCAGGAACTGATCATGCACGCGGAACTGGGTGATCGGGCGCATGAGGCAGGCGTGCAGGTCATAATCGAGGGTCCAGGTCATGTACCAGTAAACGAGATCGAGACAAACATCACGCTCATGAAACGGTTGAGCAGCGAAAAGCCATTCTACATGCTTGGTCCGCTGGTAACTGATATCGCGCCCGGATATGACCACATCGTAACAGCGATCGGAGGTGCAATATCCAGCAGCTGCGGCGCTGATTTTCTCTGCTATGTGACACCGGCAGAGCATCTCGCACTGCCGAACGAGGAGGATGTCTACGAGGGCGTGATGGCGGCGAGAATCGCTGCGCATGTCGGCGATATGATCAAGTATGGCGACAGAGCAAAGAACTGGGATCTTAATATGGCACGAGCCCGCCGCGATCTGGACTGGGGCAGGCAGTATGAGCTTGCAATCGATAGAGACCGTGCAGAGGAGATCAGAAGCAGCAGGCTACCAGAGGATATTGAGGCGTGCACGATGTGCGGAGACTTCTGTGCGCTCAAGATCGTGAAGGAGAACTTCAATTTCGACCGGTGATCCCCCTGATCCGGGAATCGCATCCGTCGACGTCCCGGACCCGTGGGCTGCTTCCGCGGGATGCGGAGCAACCTGCAGTCCCGCATGTGGTTGATAATCTGGATACAATGTCTGGTAGACCCAGATCCGCGGCTGTAACAGAGATGATGAATTAACCATCTGCATGGCAGAGGAGATCACCAACCCACCGCCGCTCGATCATCCCCAGCCCATCCGGCGTCAGCGCCGACTCAGGATGGAGCGGTCATGGTCACAACTCTATCTTCCCAGCCGCCGCCTGCAGGATCATGAGCGCATCGAGCGATGTGACCTGTCCGTCGCCACTGACATCCGCGGCGGCGAGCATCACGGCGTCACACGGACGGCTGCCGGCTGCGATTT
>PIXW01000196.1 GCA_003601535.1 ANME-2 cluster archaeon | reverse complement strand
TTAATTTATCGAATATCCGAAACAGATCGTTGATGTGTAACTCAAAGTTTATTCCATCCATCGTTCCCTCGTTTATTGGTGGATGGACTTTATGTGTAAGATGGTATTAATATACCTAACTACTGTACATGCGATAGATGAGTGTAGATTATGATGGGTTCAGATCAAATCTGACAAAGTCGAGTTAGAGACCATCACAGAACAACTGACATTCGTGAAATTCGCGTCATTCGTCTCATTCGTGTTTTATTTGTAGATATTCATGCAAAAAGTGATTAAATCACGAATTCCACGAATAAACGAATGGCACGAATCTGAATGAAATATTTGAGACGCCGATACTACCACAGAAATAACAACTCCCGACGATCGGAATGATACTGTTATTTCGTTACGACTCCTTAGTAACATTATTCAAGAACACATGACCGACGCAACCTTGCAGATCCAAATTGCATCCGGATTGTACTTTGTCGTCGTGAGCGGGAGGATCAGTACCTTCTCGTCGCTGTCGTCATCCGGATGCGAAAGGCGATCAGAATGCATGTCCGATTGCCACCATCCTCAACACAATCACCACGAAGACCAGTGTCGCTGCCCCGGTTACGGCAGCGTATGCAGTATCCCTGTGGCAGAAGTAAGAGATCGCCGCAGAGAGGACTGTAGGCAGAACGATCAAAGAAACCAACACAAGTTCACCCATGCATCTGTCGATACCTGTTGTGTCAAAAACAACGATCAGGATCGCCAGAAATACCACTCCGCAGACGAATGCTGTTCCCGCCAGTTCCATAATCCTGCTACAGATGAGCCGGATATCGCCCATAACATTCACCTGCGAGAGATGATGTAAAACCGTGTCAGGTAGATGCAGACCACGATTACAAGAAACGAGAAGACCGCGCTTGCGATCGGTTTGTACTGATGCTCGAACCATGTGCCAATCACATCCTGCACCGAGAAATAGAGGTGAAGTGTCGCAATCAGCGTAAGAATCATCGCAATTATGAAGAGTCCTGTTCTGAATTTATCTTCGAGATTGTTTCCAGTCATTATTCATGCCTCCTGATACGGATGAGTATACAGATCGTAATCATGATCGCAATCCCGGTCATCGCGGACGTAAACCCTGGCGTCTTCGCCTTTGCACCTGTTTCCATGTACTCCCTCTCTTCTGGTTCAGGCATGAAGTCCTCGACCCGGATATCGCTTGACACGATCTCCTCGTCCTTCGGGATCGTACGCTTCGGGTTGAGCTGCACCACACCCTCTCCGCGCTCAACGATGGTATCGTTCTTCCAGATGAGCGCCTCGACGATGTAGTTGTAGCCGTCTGGAACCGCGATCTCGCAACTGTTGATGATCGTCTTCTCTTTCTCGACTGATCCGGTTGTGATCCAGACCTTGTCAGCAAGCAGTCCTGCATCGACTTCCCGCGCCTTAACAAGCATCGGCAGGTCCTCGCTTGTGAAGTCGCCTTCGTTTGTGAGATAGAGATCCACGCCGATCGTGACCCTTGAACCGGTCACGTTCTCGACCAGAAAGTCCATCTCCTGAATCCTGATGCCAATATCGTTGATGTTCGGGGTCAGATCGCCGATACCATAGATCGAAACCGATCGTTGTCTCAATCGCTTCTCATCTTCAAACAGAACAACATCTATCCGGTATCCACCTTCCCTCTCGACATTTATCAGTTGCGACACCGGCAATGTTTTACTCTTGTCGATGCTTCCGGCAGTAGTTGTGGTCTCTCCCACAAGGAGTCCTGATGCAGAGTCAAACGCCTTTAACAGGAGTTTTGCTTCCCCGCTACCCTCGTTTCCGTAGTTCTCGACATAAGTCGTCACATTCAGGAGAACGCTGGTGCTCGTGACCCGTTCTGGCGAGATGTCGATGTCAGTTACCCTGAGCCTGCTCTCTTCGAAATCCCGGAGGCAGCCGCAGGTCATAAGCGATAGGAGGAGTATGCCGCAGAGGAGCGCGATTCTTATTTTTCGGTGCATTGTGTGAATTATCCGGTTGGAGGGATGATAAATGTTTCTTAAGGTGCGAATTCGTTCGCAGTAATCGTCCGGATGAATTTACGAGTTTCACCGTCCTGCTCGGTGCCGCTTCCGCGCCAGCAGAGCGCATACCAGCGCCACAATCGCAACAACACCTGCCGTGCCGATTGCTGGAACTCCCCTCATCGGAATGCCTTTCATCGTTCCGTTCAGGGTCCGGTGCTCGATCTCATTCATATCCGTGCCGTGAATCACGAACCGCTCATCGAATTCCTCGCCCTCAAAGTCGAGCGCCCACATCTCGTGTGCGCGTTCGATCCGAATCTCGGTGTGATTCACCTCGCCCACCACAATCCCGAGTTCCTGTGCCCTCTCTCGTGCCAGTCTAATGGCGTCCGCCTTCGAGCGCACCGGACCTGATAGCAGTGCAGCCGGCTGTTCAAACTGCATGTAATCGTATTCATCTGTCGTGTGATCGAATGCATGACCAAAACCCCACGTCTCGTTGTTGATATTGACTTTAACTTCGTAGGGACCGTTTATTTCATTATTTCGGATGCTGCCTCCCTCGAAATTGATTGCAACCGTCTGAACGCTCTCGTTCAGGTAAACAGCGGCAGGTGCTAGCTCTATAATATGAAAACCGATACCAGTCATGCCAGTCTCCTCATTCTCCTCAAGCATTCCAAGTGGCACGTACAATTGACCGTGGAGGTAGTACCTTCCGGGTTCGCTCGTGCGTGCATCGATCTCCACGATCAGATAGTCGAAGATGCCGTCTCCGTCCATGTCAAGCCCGCGGTCGGTTGCAGGCAGGATGAACTCGACCGGGTTCGGTGGGGGATTTTGCACCACCTCGTCATCGGAATCGCCGCTTCTTAGCGGGAGGTCTGATATTTCTTTTAGGATCGCGTCCCTGTCGGATGTCGGGTGCTTTCCGGCTTCCCCGTACAATATCATGAACCGGTTCTCGCTTGCGTCCACATCCTCAAGCATCAGGATCGCGGTCTCGTTTGTCGCAAAGGACGCCTCATCCTCTGTCCGGACGCCTGTGCCACATTCTGTCCTGACGGTTATCGTTTCTGCAGGCAGCGGGTTATTCAGCCATTCGGCAACTTCGATTGTGACAATTGTATGATCGTAGAAGGCTTGGATGTCTGTTCCCGTCCCTGCCACGATTCGGTCGGCTCTCGGTACCTGATACGAGATCTCGCCTGCCCCCTCGACCAGCATGGCTGCTGTG
>PIXW01000195.1 GCA_003601535.1 ANME-2 cluster archaeon | reverse complement strand
GTCACACGACATAGCCGCCATCGTCAGACAAAGCAGTAGCGCTCGAAAATAAGAAGAATAAAGAGGGAGAGGGGGATTATGTAGCAGATTGATGCATGAGATGCATATTGACCCTGCTCTTGCTGTCAGGACTCGGTGCAAGCAGGATAAGGAAGATGCGTAAGTGAAACTGAACACGAACTCACCTCTCCTCAACCGCCCGCAGATCGACAGCGATCCCGCGGCTCGACTCAACCATCTCACGTCCGCTCATCATCGCTCTACCGACCCCAAACGCGATGCTGCCGTGCACGATCACCTCATCCATCTGCCTGATCTGCGGGTCAGAATCGATGACACCGGGTGCAAGAATCGATCCTTTCGGAAGAAAGTTATCGATCTCGACCCGATAAATATCATCAGGCAGACGGGCTGCACCTGCAAGTGTCAGTGCGAGCGTACCGTATCTGGTTGAAGATGCGACCTGATCATGATTCACAAATATTCTGAATCCGGAACGCCTTGATTTTATATGTGCGTGATCAGGGATCAGTTTTTCTCCGATACCGCGCCCAAACTGATAATCAGCGATCGCTCGAACCGTGTCCAGATAAGATCTTCTGTTACGTGATGATGCGCTCCCGGCAACGCATTCACGCAATCCTGCAAGCGAATCATCTGACACCGGATCATCGAGAGCAGAATACGTGATCTCAATTCCGAGATCATGCTCCACAATCCTGCAGACCTCTGCGAATCCACCGCTGACATGCGCTATCACATTCCTGTACGTATGTTTCGCAAGATATGCGCGCAGGCATGACGACACCCACGCAGTCTCATCCAGACTCCACTCTCCGGTCACCGCAATATCGTAGTGCGCTGCAGGATATATGGTCTCAAGTTCTCTTGGAACAACACCTATTGGCGACGTTAATATAATCTCATGGATCTGCTGCCGGTAGCCTCGCAGCGCATCGATGAATCTTGCATGTGATCTCGATAGCGAGTATGGCTTTCTTGCCGAACACGGCAGTATCACGAGCGTATCAACATCAGGCGGAGTAAACCGGGAGATCACACGCTCAGCAAATCTGGTGACCTCGACACGATGCATGGATTCGGCGGTGTTTGCGATCAAAACGCTCTTTCGTACTGCAGGCGTCCTCTCTTCCAGATATGCATGTTCCTGGTCCAGTAATCGAAGCACTGCTGTTAAATATGGGCGGGATCGACACTGCTTCTCCACATATTCACGCAACCGCCCATCACGGATGCACTCACGAACGACTTTCATCTCTTCGCTCAACCTGATGGCATTATGCGCCGCAAGCAGTCTGGCACGCTCAAAGCGAGGCATGTCGCGTAATTGTTCCGGTTCTTTTACTCTCGCGCAAACCTCACATACACATGGAAATTCATGCAGACGGTCGATCGATCTTCCGCCTTCCTCTGTCAGATACGTATCCTGATACCCGCTTATGACTGCTGCAGCATCATCAACGATGTCGATACCAAGATAGATCAGTATCGCAAGATTCTCTGGCGTTGCAAGTGCTGGAGCGTACACCGCAGTATCTGGCATGGTGCTATTTTTCAGTTTCAATACGGTGTCAACGAGCAACCTCGCGCTACCCTCGAGCATGGATGCTGCACCGATCACATACAGATCGTGATCCTGTGGTGTGCGTCTCTGCATCGGATGGATCACCTCGCCGACAGCGCCCTCGTGATTGGGAACTCCGTCTCTGTGATGGCGGTCGATCATCTCTGGTGGTGCGTGAAGCGAGAGCGACCTGTGCGGCAGTATCAGCAGTTTATCCGGGTCAGTCGAGGTTATCATGCGGTCATCCCACACACAGCCGCAATCGATGATGCTGCCCTGACGGTTGCGAAGCAGTTCGGCACTCAGAACCACTGGTGTCAGGATCCGTCTATCCAGCATCAATCTGCCGATCCTTGCAGCGCCATCCCGGTGTGTCACCTCAAAGTACCTGGTCATTTCCACACATCCACAAGCGCCACCCGCTCGAGCACGAGTTCAGGAATCTTATCCTCACCGACTGCTCCGATCTCGCGTTCGGTGATGTCGAAGAAGGAGACGATCATGTCTCGTTTTTCACTGGTGTATCTGATCACATCATCCGCCTCCACGAGGCTTTCGAGTTCGCTTCTTGCTTTTTCAGGAATATCCGCTCCAACGACTGCCAGAACGATCTTGTTTTTGCCATTTCTGATGCCCATCGATAGCGCCCTCTTGATCTGACGGTTTCCGGATGCGTACAGCAGTACCTCCATTCCGAGATCCTTTGAGATGCTGTCGTTGCGCTCCACCGCCCGAATCGCTTTTTCTGCTGCGGAGAGGATGTGTTCTTCGGAAGCGATCTTATCAGCATCGATCGCCTGAACAGTGATGCCGTATCCGGATGCGATATCGTTTATCCTGCGGAGAAACTCCTCTATGTCTGGTATCTCGCAGGTTCCGGCTATCAGCTGGATTTTCATGATTGAGTCTATGCGGCAAGAATTTAAACGTCTTGTGCTTGAGGACACTGTCGATTTTTCCAGTGAAACCACTATATCCTTAAGTCTAACCGCGGAGAACGCGGAGAACGCAAAAAGGATTGGAACAATCTTTAAACTGTCAAATAGGTCTCATAGCGCACCTTTCACAGACGATTAAGCCCCGATGTTACTATGAGACCCCCTCACAGAACCGACACAGAAAACACCGGCTTCCGGAATCATCAGAATTTATCCCGGCACGCCTGTGTAAATCTGTGTCAATGGTATCAGACACCGATTAAACACGCATGGTATGCCTTGCAGTGCTTATACCACCGATGAACAGGTGATTGCACAATTGTGGCTACCGCCACTGTTTTCGAGAGTTTTCCATACCCACACAGAGGACACAGACGAGAAGACGGAAATCAATTTTGCCCGATGGTTATTTATGCTTTTATGCTGCAAGGTCTTGGGACGAAATTCATGTACACCTCTGCCTGCGCCAGTGCGGCACCACATCACCCATCACTTCCAGATACCCCACTCTTCGGATGTTGTGCCCCACAAGCTTCAACCGCGTCTCAGTCTCCTT
>PIXW01000194.1 GCA_003601535.1 ANME-2 cluster archaeon | reverse complement strand
CCTATAGTGTATATGAATATCAAAAAGACGGCACGAGATGTTTTGTTTTTCGCTGCGCAGAGATATGAGTGCTTGTTTTGTTTTTTAGTTATAACTTAAAAACAACATGCCATCAATCATTCCCGCGGAATTGCTGTCTCACAGCGTTGCGGATCGTCATTTCCGCTACGCCTGCCGCTTTGCTGATTTCCAGCTGCGTCCATCGAGGAAAATCCACACCATCCCAAATCGGATCGTACAAAACACAACCTGCCCGGCTTGCCAACCACACCGCGGCAGCAGCTATCGACCGGTTATGTGTCGATCCTGTTTTGGTATCAGGGGCTATCGACATCACGCACTCGATGATGTGCTGCGCATCGGGTCCAGGATCGTCTTCGAGCAGAGTGTTCACGATCCGTTCCACGTGTGCGCGGACTGGTTTTTCGGGGTGATACGGACTCATTTGCACCACCTTTTTTTCGTGGCTATCCTGCGCACGTTAGAAGCAACGCTCTTCTCCAATCGTTTTCGCATGATAAGACAAGATGCTCGATGTTCTTGTGATCTGTGACAATACAGAGGCTCATTTTTGAACGGGCACAATCTACACAAGAAAGACTCTTCGAGTGTTGTATCACCAGGATACGGGATTTGCGTCATCACCGACACAGCCTCCTCGACCTCGCTTTTGAGACTATATTTACTCTGACAGTATCCGCTGAACGGTTCGGGTATTTGAGATGGAATCGTTCAACGAGAGCCAGTCCGGTCAGTCCTGCATTGCGAAGTTTTGCGACATACTGAATCTCCTGCTCTGTTATCGGCGGACGGGGAGCCTTGATGTTGAGAGTGGCAATGAGATTAGGGTATGGAGCAGTCAGCTCATGGTAGAACTGTGTTCCTTCTCTACGTGTCCTGATCAATCCCACATCACGGAGTTTCTTTATTGCCTGGGTTATGGCACTTCCAGTTATCATGAAGGAACGTGTAAGGTCTTTGGTCGTCTTCGCCCCGTCAGCGAGTGTCTGGAGGATTTCATTCTGACGAGCGGTTATTGTAATGCGGTCTCTTTCTGCAAAGTCCGCAGGGGGTTCTGGGTATTCAGGCGATGTGTTTTTCATAGTTTACCAATCACGAAGTCTCTCTGCCAATTCTTTATTCGACACAATTTGTATATATCGATACCGCCCGGATGATGTTGATACTTTTCTGATCAGTTTCTCCTTCGTCAACGAAGCTACCGCATGTGCCCACCCCGGTCCTCGAAAACCGAAATCTCGGATCGAGAACGTATGTTTGTCTGGATGTTCTATGATTCTTTTCAGAAGTTCTTTGACACGCTCGTTGCCCGTTGTCGGTGAGCATTGTTCAATATGCCAGATATCTCTTCTGTAGCCATGCCTATGCATGTAGTTCCGGATCGTTCTGTCTGCGCATTGAATCCCGTTCGTTACCAGCCACGCTTGTATATCCGGAATTCTGTCCCCTGCAAGGAATCTTCTGACCATCTCTTGCTGGATGTGTTTTGGGGTTCTGTCGAGGATCGGTATTGTCACATCCATGCCTCCAAAGATTCTTTTTTCGGAGCAGGTTGTTTCGGTGTCTTCATATCTGCTTTCCAGAGTTCGTTGACGTCGTCCGTGTCAAGAATCTGTGGCCAAAACGCCCCGAAAAATGCAAACCCGAGCGAGACAAAGTTTGTGACGGGGTCGTACATCGATCCTACTATAGTTTGAACGCTTGCCAACCCAGATGAGTCTGATGCTGGGGGTGTGGACTTGATCAGATTCCCCTCTCGTGCAAACTGGATGCCTCTTGCTTCTGCAAGCCGTAGAGTGTCTTCGTAATCGCCATGCGTGCACTGCATCGCGAGTTCCGCCATACGTTTTGAGATTGTGTTACCCATCGTATATACCTCCAACCACTTCTCTGATTCTTTCCGCGGTCTTCTTCCCGACTTTCTCGACCTGTGTCAATTCATCGGTATCGGCTGTCATGACTTTCTCGACCGTGTCGAAGTGCTCAAGTAGATTCGTTGCGAGCACCGGACCTATATCGCTGATCGATGAGACGCAGTACACACGCTGTTCATCGAGCGTCATGTGTGATCTCTTCCCGTGCAGCGAGATCGTTCGTTTGCGGTCGGTCTGCTCTCGTTTTGCGATCACGTAGAGCATCGATGCCGTGTCCTCTGCTGACATTGTGTACGTGATCGGGACGCCAAAGCCCACCGCAATCGATGCGAGAATGCCCCTGACTGCGTTCGGATGGACATTTCTCGTCACGTATAGATCCAGAGGAGCGCCTTCGATGAGTAGAAGAGGACGCTCATAAGACCGGCTCATATCGGCTATCTGACTGAAAAGATGATTCTTGTCATCGATGAAGGAATTTAAGAAGTCGTCTGTCGTTTTTCGTTCCACGCAAACTCGGTCGCTCAGGACATAATCTCCAACCTCAAGAGTCTTGACTGTGACTTCGGCTCCAAGTTTCTCCAGGTGGTCTATGACATCCGCCCTGGTTTCCCGACTATCGACACACACTTGAATCATCGTTTCTTAATAATCTCAACGAACGTTCTATCCGGTTCTTTGTATATTTTGACGTATCCATCGCCCTCGCTATCCAATTGTTTTTGCGCCCATCCCCGGACTTCACCCAATGACGACACTCGATGAGATATCGCTTCTCCATTCTGCTGAAATAAAATGGCTTCGTGTTCTGCCCTCTTTCCAGTATGCTCAATCTCGCCTCCCTCGCGCACATGTGATATTAGAGGTGATATATGCAATTTTGCCCATTGCAGTCCTTTCTCTACAAGTTCTTCGAGTTTTTCATCGGACATACCGAAGTCACAGTAGTCGATATCATAATATGTCTCGGGTCCGCCCTGCCCTTCTACAATAGTTTTGATTTTGCAAGGTATCCCAAACTCACGTGCTAAAATTATAGTTTTAGCATCTTCGTCTATCTGATCCAGTATTTTAGGATATTGTTTCATTGTTTTTTCACCTCATTTGACGTGTTCTGGTCAATCTCGCTTTCCTTGCGTGTCAAACACGATGTCAGGATAAAATCGTGCCAGTTTAGCTTAGAT
>PIXW01000193.1 GCA_003601535.1 ANME-2 cluster archaeon | reverse complement strand
GAACATTATTGAAATGCTGGTAAACATCACAGATAATGTTTGCCATTCAACGAAGGTATGATCAAAATGTTCACAAGGATTCTCTATCCAACAGACTTCTCTGATTGTTCAGAGAAGGCTCTGGAGTACGTTAAGAAACTGAAAGAAGCCGGGACCAGTGAGGTGATCGTGTTTCATGTAATCGATGAACGAGATATCAGGACGGTATCCGGCAGCATAGTATGGCTCGGAGAGACGGCTGAAGAGTATGAAGAGCAGGTTTTCAGCGAGATGGCAACGAGTGCCGGGGAGCAACTGAGTGCGATCAAGGAGGAGCTTGTTGATGCGGGCATGAAAACGAGTGTCAGACTCGTAAGAGGCATACCGTTCAAAGAGATACTCAGGATCGATGAAACGGATGAGGATATCTCTCTGATCGTGATCGGATCACACGGGAAGAGCAACGTCAAGGAGATGCTTCTTGGCTCTGTCTCTGAGAAGGTCATAAGAAAATCCAAAAGACCTGTTTTAGTGGTGAAGAGGTAAGAGACTGGATCTAGTAACAGCGATCATTGCGCTTGCTGTAACCGGGATATGCGTCGGGTTTACGAGCGGATTGCTCGGTGTTGGCGGATCGTTCATCATGACCCCGGTGCAGTACTGGATATACATCGCAATGGGGGTTTCAGAGGATGTTGCGATCAAGGTCGCATTCGGAACGACCTTGTTTGTCATACTGCCGACTGCGATGAGCAGCACACTTGGGCACAGCAGGAAAGGCGCGGTCATCTGGAGGGCTGCAATCGTTCTCAGTATCGCGGGTGCAGCCGGATCGCTGATCGGTGCTACGATTGCGACGCATCTGCCAGGCGGTGTGTTGAGGATCATATTCGGGCTTGCAATTCTTGCAGGTGGCATCAGAATGCTCACAGCAAAGCCGCCGAAGATCGAGGAAGAGCCTGTGGACAATCCGCTTCTCCTGGCGGTGTATGGTTTTCCACTCGGCATCGTGATCGGCGTCACCGGAATCGGCGGCGGTGTGCTGATGATCCCTGTGATGGTGCTTCTACTCAAATTCAGGATGCATCAGGCAGTCGGAACATCGAGTGCGCTGATGATAGCAACGAGCACCGGAGGAGTGATCGGTTACATCATCAACGGACTCGGTGTTGAGGGTCTTTTTGCATACTCGCTCGGGTATGTGAACCTGATTTCATGGCTCGCGCTTGCTGTAACGAGTGTGCCGATGGCACAGGTTGGCGTCAGGGCGTCTCACAGACTGCCAGCAAGGGAGTTGAAGTACATATTCGTCGCTGTGATGATCGGTGTGGGACTGAAGATGATCGGAGTCTCTGGTTGATGATTCCATCTCAGTATTCCAAAATTATTTGAAACCACAAGGTTTAAGTATCAGCATTTCAAACATAATTCAAATGCTGGTATGCAATTGCATACAACATTTACCGCTTGAATAGAGGTATCACGATGGAATCATCCGCCACCACACCAGCCATCACCCGGACATGCGCTGAATTCATAGAAAGACTGCGTGATAGGGATAAACGTATTTTAGCGAGAGGAGACCGGATGCCCTCAAGGATCATGTATCCAACCGATGGATCCGCTGTAGCTGAACATGCCCTCGATTGGGCTATCGATCAGGCTAAAGCAACCGGAAGTGAAATACTCGTGCTGCATGTCATAGAAGATGGTAAAAAGCTTGATCACGCTGCTCTTATCATTCTTACGGAGATTGGTGAGGAGATCGTGCAGACGGCATGCAAAAGGATCGAGGATCATGGAATTGTAGCTCATCCGGTGATTGTAGCAGGAAAACCGTGCAATGAGATCATAGATCTCGCTAAATCAACAGAGGTCGGAATGATCGTGATGGGGACGCATGGCACCGGCGGGCTGCCGCGTGCTCTCCTTGGAAGCGTTGCTGACAGGGTCATCAGAACATCCCCCTGCCCGGTATTGCTCGTGCCAGCGACAGCTGAGACGGTGAAGGATGACCGTTGAATCTCTGCTGCTGATTGGACTTGATACCCTCAAGGAGTACCTGGCACTGCACGTACTGATGTGTCTTGTGCCAGCATTCTTCCTTGCAGGCGCCATCGCCTCGCTATTTTCGAAAGAGTCTGTGCTGCGCTACTTTGGCGCAGATGCACCCAAATACCTCTCGTACAGCGTGGCATCGGTAAGCGGCGTGCTTCTTGCGGTCTGCTCCTGCACGGTCTTGCCGCTCTTTGCCGGAATCTACAAACGGGGTGCAGGAATCGGTCCTGCTTCAGCGTTCCTCTTCTCAGCGCCCGCGATCAATCTTCTCGCAATCGTCTACACCGCAAAGATCATTGGCTTTGATATCGGTGCCGCCCGCGCTGTTGCTGCTGTTAGCATGTCAATCGTTATAGGTCTCGTCATGGCTACGGTCTTCCGAAGCGAGGATGAGGCGAAGGGCAGGATGGTCTCGGCTGCTGGCGAGAGCGAGATCAACCCGCTGCACCAGACCGCCATCTTCGTACTGCTTCTCGCCATCCTTGTGCTCGGTGGCATCATCAGTACGTGGATGTGGAGAGGAATCGTGATCGGACCGCTCACGCTTCTGACGGTCTACGCTTCAAGAACGTGGTTTGATGATGAGCAGATCCACGACTGGTTGTATGAGACATGGGATCTCACAAAGAAGATATTCCCGCTTTTGCTGGTGGGTGTATTCTTTGCCGGTATAATCGTTGAGCTGGTGCCATCAGACCTTGTTGTGCGGTTTGTCGGAGGAAACTCGATACAGAGCAATCTGATCGCGTCGGTTGCTGCGGCACTGATGTACTTTGCAACATTAACCGAGGTTCCGATCATCGATTCGCTGATGAAACTCGGGATGGGCGCAGGACCGGTGCTTGCGATGCTTCTGGCAGGACCTGCGCTCTCGCTACCGAACATGATCGTGATCAGCCGCGTGATGGGTGTCAGGAAGGCATCCGTCTATATCGCAACCACGGTGACCATGGCTACCATAGCCGGGTTCGTGGCTGGAATTATTATATGGAGTTAAAAATATGGATGTAATTGTAAAGGTATTCGGATCGGAGCCGCCCTGCGCCAAATGCAAGGTGGCTCATGATATCGCAAAGAACGTTTCGGAGAGAATCGGAGAGGGTGTTGTTGTGGAGAAGCACGGCGCTCTCAGTGAGGAAGGCGATAAGTACGGGATCATGATGACCCCGACCGTTGTCGTCAACGATGAGATCGTGGCAGTCGGTAAGGCGCCATCTGAGAAGAAGCTGGAAGAGATCATCAGAGCGAAGATGGAGGCGTAACAGATGGTAGAAGCGGATAGATGCAACTGCGGCGGAATCTCTGAGATTGGGCTCTTTGCCTGCGCCGGCGGGGCAAACGTCGGTCTCATGAGCGTAAAAGCTGCGGCTATGGTTTCAGAGAAACTGGGACGAGAAAAAGCAGCTCTCCTCTGCCTTCCTGGAATTTCAGCAGAGATTTCGGGAATCATCGAAGGCGCGAAGACGTGCAGGGCAATGATCGCAATCGATGGATGCGGCACACGGTGCGCGGCAAAGACGCTCAGGAAAGCTGGATTCGATCCGGTGGAGATCGTTCTGAACCGGGATTGTGATATTGCGAAGAACCACGATCTTTCAGACAAAGCCGGATTGGAAGATGCTGCTGAATATGTATTTGAGGCGATAAAGAAGATAGAGGTGTGAAATGACAGACGGATGCAGTTGCTGTGCTCCCCGGGATCTGAAGCGGACGCTTGTTATGATCGGAGATGCCACCATCGGTCTTGCAAAGCTGGACCGGGTCTTTGGAGAGATGTACAAGTCTAAAAAGAGTCCTGATGACGTTGATGGGGAGGAAATTGTGAATTTAGTATCGTTTTACAATTATATTCCACCAGGTGCGATCGATCTGTATGCGGAAGCACTGATAAAGGAATATGAAAAGTTTTACAGAGATAAGGAGGGTATAACAGCATGAATTTCGTTGAAAGCATCAGAATCAAGCGAATCATGCCGTGCGTAGCAGACCCTGCGAAGATCAGGGTAATTGCAGGTGCCGACAGGGAACTCGGAGAGATACTGCCCTATCTGGATCAGAGGATTCCGAATGCGCTGTATTCAAAGAAGAGCGGCTTTCTGACGTACAAGAGAGGGGTGAGCCTCATCACACTCCACGCTATCGGCGAGATTGCAATGGCGCAGATAGCTGATGAAAGCGATGCAAACGCAATTCTCGAAGAGATAAAAGATAAGATCAATGAGACCTTTGAAGAACGGGATCAGATTGATCTGACAACACAAAAGAAGCGGGTGACTGTAGGACCGCTCGATCTCTACGGGTATCTGCCAAAGACGAACTGTAAGGAGTGTGGGGAAGCTACATGCATGGCGCTTGCCGTGAAGGTCCTGAATCAGGAGAGGAGTCTCGATGACTGCCTCTATCTCTCTGAACCGAAGTATAAGTGTGCGAGAGACACGCTTGTCATGTTGCTCAAATCGGCTGGATATGACGTGGAATGAAAAGTTTCCGGATGATTCGAATGAAAGATATGAATAAATGCGTCTTATTCATTGTGGTTGTGCTGCTCTCAAGCATGTCCATGGCATGTGTTACGAGAGAGAACGTGGCACCTGCAGCGCCAGCCGAAAGCGAGTCTGCCATCACAACCGCAACTATACAGGAACATCCTGACCATACCATTCCTGTAGTTGAGATCATTCTCTTCCACGGTACGCACCGGTGTACCAGTTGCACCAATGTCGGAAAGTGGACTGGTGAAGTCGTGCACACATACTATGAGGATGCAGTGGAGAATGGAACGATCACGTTTCAGGAGATCAATGCCGAGACAAACCAGAGGATGGCTGCGGAGTATGGTGTCAGATATGTATCATTATATATCAACCATGAGATCTACCCGGATGCATTCGCATACTCTGAGGATCATGATCGTTTCGTAGAGGCGATGCGCAAGAAGATCGACGAGGAGTTGTTGAATGGATCTTAGTCTTGCATCTGTGCTTCTGGCTGGTTTTGCGGTCTCGATTGAGCCGTGCGCGCTGACCGTGGATCTCCTGATCATAGGATACATCATGGGTGCAGAAGACGATGATAACGTCTCAACAGGCTGGATTCGGGGCTTTCTTGCGGGTCTTGCGTTTATTGCTGGCAGATCGGTCACTTACGCTGCGATGGGCGTCTCTGCCGCATTAATCGGCATCCATGCAAGCAGCACGGTGCAGGCATACTCAGGGCTTGCGGCTGGCATCATCATGGGACCTGTGCTGATATTAGTCGGGCTGCTCATGCTCGATGTGATCAGCGTCAACATGGCAGCGGGACACAGTATGTTAAGAGCGGCAAAGGACAGACTGGTCAAGCACGGGATCCTTGGCGCACTGATCCTGGGTATCATATTCGGGCTTGCGATCTATCCATGCAGCACGCCGGTTCTGATTGCACTTCTTACCATGGTGGCGGTGAAGGCAGATATTGCGCAAGGGCTCGTGCTGATGCTTGCCTATGGCATGGCGCTTGGAGCCCCGGTACCACTCATCGCAAGCGGCGCGGTCGGAGTGAAGACGTACTCAGAGAAGACAGCGCATCTCGGGATATGGTTTAAGAAGGTGGCTGGTGTCTTGCTTGTTGCTTTCGGGATTTATTATCTCCTGCCGTGGATCCGGGGTGCTTAGCGAAAGACGTACAATCGAGCAAGCGAGATTGGTTGACCATGTCCACACATCACAATCACAGCAATCACGGTGTCGGGCTTAAGTATGCGATCGGCATAACCGCGTCCATTCTGATCGTTGAACTGGTTGGTGGCGTGTGGACGAACAGTCTCGCTCTTCTGAGCGATGCCGCTCACGTATTCACAGACGTAGTCGCACTTCTCTTGAGCTGGTTTGCGATGCGGATGTCGCTTAAGCCTGCGACACCCACGAAAACGTATGGTTACTACCGGGGTGAGATTCTTGCAGCCCTTGTAAACGGAATCATGCTGTTTGCAGTATCTGCGTTCATCCTCGTTGAGGCATACCAGAGAATCCAGAACCCGGAGCACATCAAGAGCCTTGAGATGATGGCGATTGCAACGGTGGGGCTGGCTGCAAACCTCCTTTCAGCATACTATCTGCATGGCAGCAGCGACAATATCAACATGAGAGCAGCGCTGTACCATGTACTTGGTGATGCGCTTGCATCGGTCGGGGTCATGTTAGGCGGCGTTCTGATCTGGTGGACCGGATGGTATGTCATCGACCCGGTGATAAGCGTTGTGATATGCGGAATCATCGTCGTTGGCGGGTTTGGTCTCGTCAGGGAATCAGTAAATATCCTGATGGAGGGCACTCCTTCTGGCATGGACCTGGACGAGGTTGCAGAAACGATCTCGAGTGTTGAAGGGGTGATTGGGGTGCACGATCTCCATCTGTGGTGCATCAGTTCTGAGATTCCCAGCTTGAGCGCACACGTGCTCGTCGATGATATCACTTGCAACAGCGCAGATGCGATACGGGATCGTATCAACGATGCGATACTCGGACGGTTCGGGATAGCACATACGACGCTCCAGTTTGAGTGTACCGAATGCGGGCGCAACACATTGTTGTGCATGTCGGCAGCCCCACAACTCCATCGTAACCTTTAAGTAGTTCAAAGTTAATTGAAATTGTCGATGATCCGCATAGCATGAACGGACCCGTTGTGCAGATATGACACACAAATCGTCAAGGAGCGAAAGAAATGACAGAAACGAAACCGATGATAGATGGACATCTGCTTGAGATGGCAATCGAGTTCCACGGACATAAATGTCCGGCGATGCCACTTGGCATCCGCGTGGGGCTTGCCGCAATGAATGCGCTTGGAGTAGAGCGTGCAAAGAACAAGGAACTGTACTGTCTTTGTGAAACCGGTCCTACTCATGCCGGAATGTGCTTTGGAGATGGTGTGCAGGTTGCTACCGGATGCACATTTGGGAAAGCCAACATAAAGGGTCTTGGCTACGGTAAGCTGGCAATTACGTTGATTGACGTACGATCAAAGAAGGCAGTACGTGTGACGTTGAATCCTGAGTTTCAGAAGGTAGCATACACTTCCGAATTTGTAAAATTACGCTCTCAGGGCGTGGAGCCACAGGACATCAAGTCAGAGATCACAGATCCGCTTGTTAAAAAAGCAGTTTCTTTGCCAGATGAGAAAATCCTGATTGTGGGCGAGGTTTTCAATATAGACTTTGAGCCTCATAAAGGAACTTTTGAATGGTATAACTGTGACAAATGTGGCGAGGCGGTCTTTGCTAGTGGTTTGAGAATTGTGAATGAAAAATACCTCTGCATACCCTGTTCAGGATACGAATAGGTAAGATGGGATTGAAATGAATCTGATTTATTTCTCTCTTCCCTTTTTATTTATTATAGCGCTTGTATTCTCGATGCTTGGGATGGGCGGCTCACAACTATATATT
>PIXW01000192.1 GCA_003601535.1 ANME-2 cluster archaeon | reverse complement strand
CCTACAATTCGTGGCGGATACTCCCAGACAAAGAAACCAATCTTCATGGTGCTGTATTATGCTTCTGCGTACTATAAATCTGGCGGTGTCATGGGACTGCCGGCTTATCCGGTGCACTGGTTCTGACCCGTATGTTGCCGGCAATCTGAAACTTGAAGCCCCAGCCTCTCCACGCTCGGACTGAAGTCCGAGGCATCCGCGGGGTGGAGGTCGTGTGCCGAGCGAGCGTGGACAGATGTGGGGTGGGGGATAATTCGATTCATAAGCCATTTGATGGACTTTGAACCACAAACAACGATTCAATCTATTAATCTACCTCTCTCGGTAGCCTTCTCTGGATTCCACCATTCTTTCTCCAAATGATCTTTGACCAGATTGAATAATTCCCATACAAGCTGTGCATCAATTTGGTTCGGTGGTTTCTGCCCAGATTTCTGTCTTCTCAAAACAAAAATCTCATCGATCTGTGTATGCTTTGGATTTACACTTTTATCCAGCGCGTTCGTCTCTGTAACAACGATATACAGAGCATAAGGGTTGCCTCTCTTCAACCGTTCCGCCGCATAAGCAGCCCCATCCAGCATTGTCTTATCAAGATATGTTTTACATTCTATCGCTACGATCGGAACTAAAATATTTTTTTGAACGGTATCGTGCATCTCTCCATCTGATGAAAATATGCAGAAAATCTCTTTACCTATGGCAAAATCCTGATCCTTGACCTTGATGTCGACTCCTGGATTTTTCTCCCATTCGTCTATGTTTTTTGGAGAGAAACTCATATCAACATAAGCTTTCCCAGGACCCAATGCCATTTTCTTACCACTCAAAATGGGCATTCCTTCAAACAAATAATACAAAAACTCCTCTATAACTGTTGAATGCAATTTTGATTGAGATGTAAACCCATATGTGTTACCTCGTTCTTTTTTAAACTTGGATTGATCGATAAAGTCCTTATATTCGTTTAAAAGTTCCACTCTCTTGAATACATTTTCTTTGGAAGTACCGATAATAGATTCATTATCCCCTTTCCAGTTATCATATCTCTCTTTGATCTCACGGAGCAATTTAATATTCTCTTCAACCTTTTCCGCCTTCAATTTTCGATCTATATTGTTCCCATGTATGAATGGCAGCATTTTATCACCTTACAAAGTCTTCCAGCTTTGATTGCTTCTTGTATTCTTTAATTCTATCTTCTGCTGTCTTACAATAATTTTCAGATATATCAATCCCTATGTATCTCCGATTTAATTTCTCCGCCACCAATGTTGTCGTCCCAACGCCATTGAACGGATCTAAAACTACATCATTCGCATAACTGAATAGCCTGATCAAACGATAAGGTATCTCTTCTGGGAACATTGCCGGATGATCATACACTTTCATGTTTCTTTCAGGAGCAACGTCCCACTTTGCATATACCCATTTCTTAAATTCCTCACCTGTAATATCTATTTTATCTGCATCCCCTATCTTTTTATGGGAATCTTTGCAGAATACCTCGATAAATTCCCAGGTATATTTCAAATACGGCATACTTGGACTTTTCCAGCTTCCCCACGCTGTGTATTTGCAGTTATAATTGTGTTTATCCCATAATATCTCCCCTTTCCAGAGCAACCCTAAATCTAATAACTGGTTTGAGATAATATGGTGGGTAGGTATGTAATCAGAAAACAATGGTTGAACATTGACACAAATACGACCAGCGGGTTTTAAAATTCTAAAGCATTCTGCCCATATTCTATTCAATTTTGAAAAATAGTGAGACCAGTGAATGGCATCCTGATCTTCATCCTCTTTATAATTTAAACCAAAATTATAGGGCGGTGATGTAATGATTATGTCGATAGAATCATCTGGCATTTCTTTCAATATATCTTCGCTATCTCCACAATGGATTCTATTGACCCATTTAGAAACGTCTATTTCTTTAATTCTTATTTTAGTATCAATTTTGTATTTAGATCCCTCTCTACGTATTTCTTTATCCTTCCGATCTTTTACTTTCCGTTCTCTACTCAACAACTTTGCATCTGGATATTCCCATAACTTGTTCGTTTTCTTAACTGTTGTAGATTGGAGCTGATGCATAGGTATGACATCGAGTGTAATGATTAATAAACCATCCAGATTACCGTATGTTCATAGAGTTCGCATCTTGAACCTACCCCACAAAAACGCACCATCCGCATAACCATTCCGACCTCCATATATGTCGTGATAGTCCCCCGAAGTCACCAAACCCCGCAATGAACTGCGGGGCATCCGCGGGCTTGAGGTCGGGTGTACTGGACTTGAGCGCGGACCGATGTGGGGTGGGGTGCATGTGGCGTGGAGTTTGGTTACTCCGTATCACTGTAAAATCGAAAACGTTCCTTTCGCGAGAGATTTTTCATTGGATAATGATGCATCAGGCGTACATAATGGACTTCTTGCATCACTTCATCGTCAGGAAATTCCTTTTGAACTTCCTCCCAAAAACGCTTCTTTTCTTCTTCTGTCAACTTTTTCATATGCGTCCAGCCAGCCACTCCACCCGCTCAACAGAATCGGCATCCTCAGGCGTCTTGTCGAACCGCACCCGAACGAGTCGCGGGAATCTGAGTGCATATCCGGATGCATAATGCGGGCTCTTCTGAATCTCCTCATACGCGATCTCAAAGACAACAGCAGGCTGCAACTCGATCGTCTTTCCATCCTCTGAGATGATGTACTGCGAGAATAAGTTCGTCAGTTCGGATAATTGCTCGTCTGTGATGCCGGTTCCGCCCCTGCCGATCTCGAGAAACTCAGAGGTATCAGGATCGTAACATGCGAGCAGATACGAGCCGATCAGGTTCGCCCTCCGCCCTTCTCCCCAGTCTGCTCCGACAACGACAAGATCAAGGGTCTCCATGATCGGTTTTATCTTAAGCCAGTTTTTGCCGCGTTTTCCAGGAGAATATACAGAATCCGGATTTTTCAACATGACTCCTTCGTGCCCTGCATCGAGGGCGTTCTGGTAGATGGTGTGCACAACATCAGGATCATCGGTACATGTCTGCTCTGCCACCCTGAGATGCTCATGGGATTGCACGATCGCATCCAGTTTCTCTCTTCGGAGATGCAGTTCACAATCGATCAACAAGATGCCATCGAGGTATACGATATCGAACAGATTCAGGTAGAGTGGAATCTTCTGCACCATCGCTGATATGTCATACTTCCTTCTGAACCGCTTCAGAATCTCCTGAAATGCGAGCGGCTTCCCATCAGATCCGATAGCAACCACCTCTCCATCGAGAATCGCCTGATCTGCGGTTATCTGGGATTTTACCAGTTTCACAACATCAGGAAGCGAGTTTGTCACATCTTCAAGTCTTCTCGAAAATATCCGGACATCGTTGCCGTCCTTGTGTATCTGTACCCTTGCGCCATCGAACTTCCATTCGACAGCATACATCTCTGTGATATCGTCGAAACTGCCGAGCTGGGCGAGCATCATCTTGATCGGTCTACCGATTCTGATGTTTACACTGGACAGATCGTGGTGTGACGCCGTAACCGCAACCTCACCGAGATCATTGATCAGCATGTACGCACGCTCAACCGCATCCACATCCTCCTCGAATGTCTGCGCGATGGCATCCCGAACGATCCCCTCGCCGACACCGATTCTGAGTTCCTTGAGAACGAGACGTGCCAGATACCTCGATTCATTCGGGGATGCGGTGCCGAACAGATACTGCAGATGCTTTATCTTTATCTGCTGCGAGCCTTTGCCTGATGCGTGTGCGATTGCAAGCATTCTCTCGAAGACATCAGCAATTTCAAGATCTGCTTCGCCGCCGCCAGTAAAATCAAGAAACGTTCTCTGCAACTTTGCTTTCTTCTTCTCGAGCGCAATCTTTGCTGCCTCACCAACATCTCCGGTCTCGCGTACCAGTTGCTTGATCTGCCTCAGAGGCATACCTGATGCTCTCGATATCGATTCGTACAACAACGAGGGACCGACACCGAGTTCAACCGCGCTCCATTCAGGAAATATCCTTCCCATGATGAATCTGGAAACGATGGGGAGTTCGGTGTCGGGGTCATCAGACTCGCTGATCCTCTGGAAAAAGGATGATACAAGCGCTGTCATCTCAAGCGAACTGGAGATTCCTTCGATCGCCTCACACGTATCTGCGAATTCCTTAAATGACGTCATGATTCCTGAGAATTAGATATCCGGTGAGAAGCCCGATCACCGTAAACAATGATCCAAATCCTGGTATCTTCTTTATCTTCTGCACAATTCCCTTCTTCTCTTTTAATGGTGTCTGATTCGTCTGGGGTGTGGAGTTTATCGTTGTTGGCGTCTCATCTGGTGTGCCGGTTGGTTGCATGGTATCTTCCTGGATATCCTCTGAAGTATTCTCTAATATCGGTTCCGTATCGTTTCCATACGTAATCGTGATCTCTTCTGATCTCGATCTGCCAGCATAGAACTTCGGATTGATGTACTTCTCGATCCCGGGGGTTGCCTCGGGCCGGTATGACCTTGATACATCGACCTGCTTTGACGTCTGATAGTATGCAACAGCACGAGGAAGCACTACGGAATTATTAATTTTTAT
>PIXW01000191.1 GCA_003601535.1 ANME-2 cluster archaeon | reverse complement strand
CTTGTGATATGGCATATTTGGAGATGCGAATCGGGCAGTTCAGGTAACTTAATCCTATTTAAAAGCGTTAGTCGCTCGTGATTCCCGAGGTTATCTTGGCGGCATGTCTATTTTCGGAGCAAAGCCGCGTAGAATCGAAAGTTATTGAGGAGATCCCGGAGCCACAACTCATCATCGTTACCGAATACAAGATTGCGCATTATACGTGCCCTGGATGAATGCGCTTCGCGAGCATGTTGTTCAGCGGAAGATCATAGGGACATTGCGTAATGGGAAAGGCACGTCAATTCATGAGCGGATCATGACAGTGCTGGCAACATGGGCGCAGCGAGGGCTCAATATCTTCCAGATGTTGAGGGTGATGCTGAGCGGCTAAGCACATACCTTTTGCCAATGACTTATTGATTGATATATTGCCTTTAGTCATGTATACTAATATATCTTTTAAGTATATTAAATATTTCATAATGTATGCGCTTGTGGGATGAGAGACTATCAGAGAATATTAAAAAGTCTCCAACCACAACCAAAAGGTTTAAGTTAATTGTGAATATGTATTCATAAATGCCAAGACCGAGGCTGCACAGACACGTACGATCATCATTCGATTATGACTACTTCAAACCATGCGCAACGTGTCTCCAGGACATCGATGAAGTGGTTCTGAAGATAGAAGAGATGGAGAGCATACGGCTGAAGGATCATCTCGGAATGGATCAACGTGACGCAGCAACTCAGATGAATGTCTCGCAGCCGACCTTTCACAGGATATTGACCGAAGCAAGAAGGAAGATTGCATGCGCTCTGGTCTGCGGCAGACCAATACGGATACACGGAGGAACATACAGAATGACAATGACTTCGAAAAGAAGGTTCAAATGTTATGAATGCCAGTACGAATGGGAAGAGCCCCATGGTACAGCAAGACCAGAGAAGTGTCCGAAATGTGGAAGCGCGAATATACACAGAGCAGAAGAGGATCGCGGATATGCCAGAGCTGATAGAGGCAGGCATGGCAGACAGCAGTAAAATGGTGAAATCATGAAGAAAGACGAAGAGACTATGGCTCAGGAAAAACGCTTAAAAGAGCGTATGGGAAGAGTGAAGCATAAAATAATGGTTATGAGTGGAAAAGGTGGCGTTGGGAAGACCACCGTAGCGGTCAACCTTGCGCTCACACTCGCGGCAAAAGGGTATGAGGTCGGGATCATGGATGCCGACATACATGGTCCAAATATCCCGAAGATGCTTGGAATCGAGGACGAACGCCCCGAGATGTCAGAGGCTGGTATAACTCCTATCTTCGTGCCTCCGCGGGTCAAGGTCATGTCGCTCGCATTTCTGCTGCAGAGCAAGGACACGCCAGTGGTATGGCGGGGACCGCTCAAGATGGGTGCGATCAAGCAGTTCCTTTCAGACGTCTCTTGGGGCGATCTGGACTGTCTTATAATCGATCTCCCGCCTGGAACCGGCGATGAACCATTGAGTGTTGCCCAGCTGATCCCAGAGATCGACGGGGCAATCGTTGTTACCACACCACAGGACGTTGCCCTGCTGGATTCAAGAAAGTCGGTGACCTTCGCAAAGGAACTTAACATGCCAGTTATCGGGATCATAGAGAACATGAGCGGGTTCAAATGCCCGAAATGTGGTGAAGAGATCGATCTCTTCAAGATCGGCGGCGGTGAGCGTGCTGCCGCGGACATGGGTGTGCCATTTCTTGGCAGAATACCAATCGAGGTTAATATCGTTCTATCTGGCGACAGCGGCATTCCATTCGTGCTGGAGCACGAGTCAGATGCTGCCAGCGCCTTCGAGGCGATCGTTGACAATATGGAACACATTGTGAAAGGAGAGTGATAAACATGAAAATTTGCGTAACATCAACCGGACCATCGATGGATGCGCCTGTAGATCCGAGATTCGGGCGATGCCAGTACTTCATGATCGTGGACTCGGAGACGATGGAGTATGAAGCGATGCCGAACCCGAGCATAGGCGCTTCTGGCGGCGCTGGAATACAGGCGGCACAGACCGTTTCCGGCAAGGGTGTCGGCGCCGTTGTCACCGGAAACCTGGGACCGAATGCGACCCAGACGCTCGGTGCCGCCGGAATCCAGATGGTGACAGGTGCAAGCGGCACAGTCCGCGATGCAGTTGAGCAGTACAAGAGCGGTAGACTGCAGCAGACCACGGGTCCAACTGTTCCCGAATATTCCGGACTCGGTGGCGCTGGTGCTGGTGCTGGTGCCGGAATGGGCGGTGGCAGAGGCATGGGGCGCGGCGGTGGTCGTGGTGGCGGTCGCGGCATGGGTATGGGCAGAGGCATGGGCATGGGAGTTCCGGTAACACCTGCTCCTGCAGCGCCAACCATGCCCCCGCAGACCAGAGAACAGGAGATACAGGACTTAGAACGCCAGATGGAAGAGATCAAGAAGAGACTTGAAGAACTGAAGAAATAGGAGGCGAACAAAATGCGAGGCGGACACAGAAATATGTACTACGCAACAGGCATGCCCGGATGGATGCGGTTTGGCTACTCGCCGGGCTGGGTTGGACGGAGTCCGGGTGGACTGCCGCCAATGGTTCAGTATATGCGAACCGGGACATGGCAGACGCCACAACCGCCATCTACAGTGGCAGGAATGCCAGCCATGCCATCGCAGCAGGAGGTCTCGATCCTGGAGTCTCAGGCAGCGATGCTGGAAGGGCAACTGGAGCAGATCAGAAAGAGGATCGAAGAACTGAAGAGATAAAGAAATGAAGTACAAAGTCGATGAATCGCTCTGCGCAGGGTGTGGATTGTGTGTCAATGTATGCCCGGTGCGGGCAATAACACTGTCAGATAAGGCGAAGATCGACATCGATCGATGCACTGGCTGTGGAGCATGCGCTAACGTATGCAAGTTAGGAGCGATCATCGAGGTGCCGGATGAGCCGGTGCAGGAGAGCAGATCAGTGCCCGCCGCGATTGCGTCCGGAGTCGCAACCGCCATAGGAGCTGTCGGAGGTGTTATCAAGCGGTACACGAATAGCAGCAGTTCCACCGGCTCCCGCCGAAGCGGTATGGGGCGCGGAGGCGGTCG
The DNA here is from genome assembly GCA_003601535.1 of ANME-2 cluster archaeon. Classification (GTDB taxonomy): domain Archaea; phylum Halobacteriota; class Methanosarcinia; order Methanosarcinales; family Methanogasteraceae; genus Methanogaster_B. Next base: position 99 of record PIXW01000191.1, on the reverse strand, counting down.
CGGCAGTGGCGGCGGTCGCGGTAGGAACAAACAGAACAGAAGGAGGCGATAACAGATGCAGATGGGTTCAGGAAGAGGACGCGGCATGGGCAGAGGCGG
>PIXW01000020.1 GCA_003601535.1 ANME-2 cluster archaeon | reverse complement strand
GTCTTTCAAGATCGGTGACCGTGCTCAGATCGAACAATCCTGATAACCGTGCATTCTGCGCAAGCACCTTCGCATACTCAGGATCGTGCAGCGAGTGTTCGATTCCTGCATGTTCCATAACCGTGTTCACGGTGTCAGGAAATATCGCATCATATACGGTTGGAGATCCTTTTGAAGCCCATACGAATCGTTCGAGCCCGTAGCCGGTATCAACGATGTAATTATCCATTTCAGCATATCGCTTTCCCTTGATCGTGAGATTGCCGTCATCGCTCTCACGGAGATTCATAAATACCAGTGTTGCAAGTTCGAGCCCGGCAACGGTCACCTCAAGGCAGGGACCTGCGTTACCGCCGCCAGACCACGGCTCCTCCTTGTATGTGACATCCTGGATGAGACCGAGTTCAGCCAGCAGTTTATCACAGTACTCCACGGTCTCATCCTTCCAGTATATCTCATGATCTGAATTATTGAAGGCGTGATGCGCCATCATCTCAAAGTTCGTGAGATGCCTGCCGCTCCTGCCCACCGAATCCAGATCATCGAGACGGATACATGGCTGTGAGATGCACAGCGGATTCGCTGGCGGGGGGGTAATCCCTGAGGTGACAAACGGCTGAAAATCAGCGATCGAGGCGATGGTCAGATAGATATCATCACGCCACCGTGCGATCACAGGATACCGGTCGACTCTAGTATGACCATTTGCCTCGAAGAATGAGAGAAATGCCTCACGCATGGTTGAAAGATCATATTTTTTTGAGAATGCGGGATTTCCTATGAATGTGTACCCATCACATGGTGCATCGCCGCAGGTTTTCTGCTCCTCGTTCTGCGTCCAGAAGTACCCGCCGCACTTTGGACACTGCTTGCGTGTGAATCCATTCTCTCTGAAGTATGAGAGTTGATATTCCTGCTCGAACATGTTCTGTTTATGAATTCCTGTTCTGGTTTTAAATGTATTCCCTTCCCCAGTACTTCCGAATAGCCCTACTTCCGAACGAGAAAAACGGCTCTTCGCTGTTTTGTATGAGTGCCTTAATTGCCACGCCAACAACTGAACCGTCACATAAGGAGCTGAATATCAGATGTACGAAGACTATTAAAAGGAATTGGAGCAGTATTATGAACCATTTCTGCTCAAGAATCACTGATGGTATTTCAGGAGTGTTAATAGCGTTGAAGGTAACTCAGCATACCCGTGCTCCACAATGTGTTACGCACCAGAAACTCAAGAAAACTCCCCGAATCCCTGCACCACCAGCTCATTCTGCTCTGGCATCCCGACGCTCACCCTGACAAGCGAATCACCTGCACCACGAAACGACGAACAGTCTCGCACAATGATCCCTTTGCATGCAAGAAAGTCACAGACCTCTTCTGATCGATATGGCGAGACATCCACCAGCACAAAGTTCGCTTCGGATGGATAGACTGTGAATGGTATCTCCATCAGTTCTTCTCGCCCCTTCCGAACAAGCTCAACACTCCGTTTCAGATGATCCCGGTCGCCAAGCGCTGCTACACCTGCCGCAATCCCGAGGCTGCTGACAGAGAACGGGGTTGCATACCTGATGTACTCGTCCCTGATCTGTTCAGACATGATTGCATAGCCAACGCGCAATCCTGCAAGCCCGAATGCCTTTGAGAGTGTGCGCCCGACGATCAGATTATCATATTCCCTCACAAGGCGTATCATGCTTGCACTCGAGAATTCGATGTATGCCTCGTCCAGAAAGACGGTTGCATCGCATTTCTCAAGGATCATTCGAAGATCAGCCTCTGGTATCAGATTCCCGCTCGGGTTATTTGGCGAGCAGAGAAAGATGATCCGTGCCCCATCTGCCGCCTGCGATATGATCTTCTGTGGATCGATTCTGAAGTCCTGATCTCTTGATACGAAGACCGGAGTTCCGTGATGCGAGCGTGTTGTGATCCCGTAGTAACTGAATGTCGGTATCGGGATGATCGCTCTTCCTGGCAAGAGCATCCGCATCAACGTATCGATGACCCCATCCATGCCTGCGCCTGCCACGATGTTATCAATTGGATATCCGGTGTACTCAGATATTGCACCGCACAGATCTGACGCCTCACTATCCGGATATATGCTGATCCTGTCAGCATCTTCGACTATAGCTCTGACTGCTGCAGGAGATGGTCCGAGCGGGTTTTCGTTTGATCCGAGTTTGATGATCGCATCAGGAGGAATGTGGTACTGCTCGCTGATCTCTGCGATCGACCTGCCTGGTACGTATCTGACGCTGGTGCTGGACCGGGGTTCCATGATCGATGATCGATTGCAGGATTGATATAATCATCGCCTCCTATTCGCAAGATGCGGTACCCGGGTGTCAGAAAGAATTGTCGCTCTGTAATCTCCTGGGTAAAATCACGATCTACCGGATGGGATCGATCAGACCCCAATATTTAAGAGGAAAAGATTTATACAGAAACAGGTGCGGGTAATGCGTATGAATGAAACAGAATGTGCAGCAGGGACCAAGTATAGGGGGTTATCCTGCCATGCGCTGGTTGCGGCAGTGGCGAAGGTATCGAATCTGCGGTTTCGAGATGCGCGTGTGCTCTTTGATCCGATCATCAGAGAGGCAGCCTTGATCTGGATGCAGGAGTTAGATGTGGACTCGGCACCCGTTTTTGATCGATTGGAGGATGCGATCGCCCATTCGCTTCAGTTGATGCCGGATATGCATGATTTTCGCATAACCACAACGCCGGGCGGTGCTATTCAACTCAGAATTGGCAGTACCTGCCCATTTCGGCCTGCATGTCAGATCATGAACGAAAAGATCGGGGCGGTTGAGGGATGTGCTGAAGCGATCACACTGCTGCAGGTAATCGAGCAGATATACCCGCGGAGTGATTCGCTCACCTACGACTTTCAGCCGGCGCAGCGACCCAATCGAGCATGTACGCTCTATATAGGTACGGTTGAACAGATCGTACTGAATCGGGAGTACCAGAGTCTGTATGATGACTGATATCTCCCGTGCCTCCGAATAACAACTGTGAGAGCGATGGTTTGTTCATATATGTGATTACGGGCTCTCCTGTGATATTTCCAAGTTCTGCTGCTATGTCGATGGCATCATACATGTTACCGGTCTCATCTACGAGACCAAGATCTATCGCGCTCGTGCCTGTGTACACCCGCCCATCCGACAGATTCAGCACCTCCTCTCTGGTCATGTTTCTTCCGGCAGCAACCTCATCCACAAACCTCGAAAACGCATTCATCACCACGTCTTTCGCATACGTCTTCTCCTTCTCAGTCAGATTTCTCCAGTCAGCACCCATGTCCTTGAATTCACCGGATTTGGCAACCCAGTGATCAATTCCCTCATCATCATAGTATCCTGATTTGTTCTCAAAGACCCATATCACCCCGATGCTGCCAGTGATGGTATCAGGATTTGCAATGATCCTGTCAGCAGGAGCGGAGATGTAGTATGCAGCGCTCGCAGCGACGTCACCCATCGAGATTACGACCGGTTTTTCTGCCTTCGCCTTCTTGACCTCGTCCACAATCTCCTGTGCTGCGGCTGGCGATCCGCCAGGGCTATTTATCCGCAGAACAATCGCTTTTATATTAGCGTCCTTTGCTGCAAGTCTCAGGTTCTTGCAGATATTTTCTGATGTTGCAAACCCTAATCCATCGGGCATCCCGCCCGTAATCATTGTTCCCTGTACATAGATCACCGCGACCTGTTCTTTGGCAGGATAGATGCCGTGCAGATCATATCCCCCAAAGATCAGTGCAAGACTTATCCCAATTATCATCAGCAGCAACAACACGATTGTTGTGTAAATGAGAAATCCTTTCAGTGGACTTTTCTTTGGTTGTGGCGTGGGGTGCGGTATCTGCGAGATCGGTGGTTGTAGAGGGGGGATAGGTGGTGGAGGTGATACAGGAGCGGGCGTCGGAGGTATCCTGACACTGGAGCGCCCATCATCGATCCGGTTTTCTCGATCTGTCTTATCGAGCGATTCCTCGATCTGTCTGAGTTTGTTATTTATATCTGATGCTTCTGTTTCTGCGTCATCTGTACGCTCCTGCCATGTCATCAGTGATCTAATGGTCGTGTGACCTTAAAAGGTTTCATGCACTATGGCTTTGGGGCGATATTATCCGACCGACCACCTCACAACTCCACGACTGTCCTCTGTGATCTCACCCCGCGATACCACCCGAATGCGTTGACGGATGTACCTGGTCTGGTCTTGCCTCCGCTCTTCGGCACTGTAAAAGCAGTGATCAAGTCGTTCATTGGATGGACAGAAGGATTTTTCGTGTTCGAGCTGAGCGATTTTTAGTTATAGTTGTGCCAGTCAAACCTCCCTCATCCCAGCGCCAAGCCGCCCCATATCTAAAAAAAATCCCGGATACGAGACTGAAACCGATTCCGCAGTATCGATCTCCGTATTCCCGGCAACCATACCGGCAACCGAAAGCGCCATCACGATTCGGTGATCGTCCCACCCATGAAGTGATGCCCCATGAATCTCACCACCATGAATCAACAGTTCGTCCTCCTTCTCGATGATGTCGACGCCCATCTTCGCAAGTTCAACAGTCATCGCATGAAGCCGGTCGGTCTCCTTGTACCTGACATGCCTCGCATTCACGATCCGCATCTCGCCTGATGCGCAAGCTCCGAGCACCGCAAGCGTCGGTACGAGATCAGGGGTTCTGCCGACGTCAACGATTGTGCCGTGCAGATCGCTTTTTTTGATCATAACCTCGCCATCCTCTTTATTCCAGACGATATCCGCACCCATCTCCTTTAGTATCGAAATGATTGCGGCATCACCCTGTACGGACGGATACAGGTTCCTGATCGTGACCTGATCGCCAACCAGTGCGCCAGCAGCCAGCAGATACGAGGATGACGAAAAATCCCCTGGCACCGTGTATTTCTTGAGATCAACGATCTGATTTCCTTTGATCAAAAACCTCCCATTTCGTTCATTAATCGTGATCCCTGCCTCGCGCAGGACCTCAAGCGTGACATCGATGTATGGTCTTGACTTCAGTTCACCCTCAATCTCGATCGTGGAATCATTCTCTGCAAGCGGACATGCGATCAAGAGTGCGGATATGAACTGCGAACTGATTGAACCGCTGATTCTCGTACGTCCGCCCTTGAGCGGTCCCTGCACCACAATCGGCGCGGTCCCATCTCCTTTTGTCGAGAATGCGTTCGCACCAAGATCGCACAGCGCACGTAAAAGCGGTGTATTCGGACGCTTTTGGATGGATGCATCGCCTGTTAATACGCTTGTGCCCGGTGCAAGTGATGTGATCGCTGTGAAGAACCGGAGTGTCGTTCCTGAGTTCAGGACATCGATCACCCGGTCAGGCACCTCCGGACGCTGTACTCCCTTTATGATCAGCCGATCCTCTGATACGGTTACATCAGCTCCGATTTCTGTTGATGCGGATATCGTTGCCCTCGTGTCCTCTGATAACAGCGGGTATAAGATCTCAGATTCAACTGATAACGATGCTACCACGATTGCTCGATGTGTGTAACTCTTGGACGGCGGCGCAGGTATCGTGCCTGTGATCGTCGATCGATCGATCAGGATATTCATGATGTTCATTCATATAGCAAATATTTATAAGCATTGCACGCAATGCAATTCAATGTGAGTGGTTGTGGATATAGCTGACATGATGAAAGGGTTAGGTACGGGAATCTGTGTCCTGGATCAGGATATGCGGATACGGTATGCCAATTCATGGTACGAGCAGGTCTTTGGCGATGATATTGGTAAATATTATTACGAAATATGCGGGCATAAGCCAGATATACACAATATGATTATTGAATCGTTTGAACAGAATAAGTCAACAACCGTTGTCCAGACCGTGTGCGATAAGGATGGCAGGACATTCGATGCAGCGCTTTCGATCATACCGGTTGTGGATTCCTCTGGCAAACGGTTCGCTGGTGTTGAAGTTGTGAAGGATGCGGCATCATACACAGATGTAAATAATAAAATTAGACATATATTATCTGAAAAGGATATCGATGCGCCATTTGGCATATTCATAAGAGACGAGAAAGGAGAGATTATAAGCGTTGATCAGCTACACATCGAAACAGATCCCGGTCTCCCTCATGAGGCGGATCTGATCAGATCGCCGCCTGTGCTATTTGGACGCTTTGAAGAATACAAGGCATGTCCTGTGGATCTATCAGGATTGCGTGAGACGACCGATGATCTGGCACAGTCGAACATCGAACTCACCAATCTTGTCCGGTCAAGAGATGATGTCCTGAACACTGTTGCTCACGAACTCAGAAATCCGATCACCGCTATCCATGTCTATGCCGAACTTCTGCACGATGAACGGCTCGGTGATATCAGTGAGAAGCAACGAAACGCTCTTCTGAAGATCCTCAAAAACAGCGACCGCATCACTTATCTGATCAATGATATGCTTGATATCAGCAAAATTCGATCTGGTAAAATTATCTTGAATCCGGAAGAAGTCGATGTAACCGGAATGATCAACGAAGTTATGGATAACATGCGATCGCTTGCAGACGAAAAGAACATCCATCTGGAAAGCGATCTCTGTGATCTGCCTCCAGTCGAGATCGACCGTAATCTGATCGGAAGAGTTGTAATCAACCTGCTTGATAATGCGATCAAGTTCACATCAGAGGGTGGACATATCATGGTTGCGACACGGGATGCCGGAGATGTGATTGAGATTACAGTATCTGACAACGGCATAGGGATTCCTGCGGATAAACTGGCAACCATATTCGAGGAGTTCGAGCAGGCAAGGTATCACAAAGGCACAGGACTCGGTCTCGCGATCGCAAAGAGGATCGTCGAGATGCATCATGGTTTGATTGAGGTGGAGAGTGTTGAAGGTGCTGGATGTACCTTTACTATTATATTACCAAAAGGTGATGTATTTGAGGATAAAAACAGGAATTAGAGGATTTGATGAGATCATTCAGGGTGGGGTTATACCGAACCGGACGTATGTGATTAGCGGTCCTCCTGGCAGCGGAAAAACCACATCTGGAGTGCAGTTTCTGGCTTATGGGGCGAGCACTGGTGAACCAGGATTGTACGTATCACTGGTGCGTGGCGCGCAGACGACCGTGGAAAGTATGTCCGGTTATAACCTGAACATACCAATGTTGGTCAAGAGAGAGAAATTATTTTTTATAGATGTTAAATCAGCAGCAGTTTATGGCGATGCTGACACGCGCATCGACCCATCCACCATCTACGTCGAAATAGCAAACTTCGTGAATACGCATTCGATCAAGCGGCTGGTGATCGATTCGATGTCTACACTGCGTTTCAGTATTAAGGATCACACAGCAGAAGAGGCGGAGATCGGGAGGTTTATACAGAATCTCAAACTGCTGGATACAACCACGATTCTGCTCTCCGAGATGATTGATCCAAGTATCTATTCTACAGAGCAGTATGCCTGCGACGGACTTGTTTTTCTTCATAATTTCATGCGCGGCAGGTCGATGACCCGTGCCATACAGATCATCAAGATGTGCGGCACTGCACACGACTGCGAGATGCGAAAACTCGGTTTCACAGAGAATGGTGTGTTTGTATCGGGTGAGGTCGTATAGTATGCCAGAAAAAAGCGAAGATGTGCAGGATCTGATCAAGCGGGTGTATGCACTCGGATACGAGGTCGGCTACCATCATCATTCCGAGATTGGCTGGGTTTCCAATATATATAACGATTTAATCAATCAGGTCGATGATATAGCTTTCAGGGATTTGCTGCGTCGATATTATAATGAAGGGAAAGAGGATGGAGATAAGCGCAGAAAACATGATATGCAGGAACATTCCGCAGAAAAAATTGAAAAAATTAAGGATTCTGTTTCGTTTGATCGTGAAATATCAGAGATCGCAAACACATTACTGCAGCAACCACAGATGCTTGTCATGCCAAAACACATCCTGCTGACGACATTACTCAATCAGCCAGAGATTCTCAGGGGTTTCAGACTGTTTGATGATCCTGGTTTATGAATTACACAGATTGCGGGTTGTCTGTAACGTTGGATGTGTTTGAAAACGCCACACGATATTAGAGATTGTTGAAAGTGAGATATGATATGATAAGATCAGGACTCATAAACATGAACGTATCAGAACTGCCATATTCGGATGAACAAAGAAACTGGATATTTTAAAGCCCCGAAGTCAGCGACACACATATTCAAGAGACCGCATTCACCCTGATTCCACCATTCTGCAAACATTCTCCTCCAGCCGCCTCCCCGCGCCCTCTTCATACATATCCTCGATCCTGCTCGCAGCAATCAGCTCGTCTATCTCGTGTAGTCTTTCTTTAAAGATCCTTTCAGCATCATATCCGTGATCTTTCATGATCACATAGATAATATAATATTGAGCATAAAAATCTTTGTTCAGGCTGGGATATATCTCGCCCAACATATCTCTCAGATCGGCATCCACCATCTTCTCGTAAAAATCGTTCTCTATCATCAGATCCGCATCCAGATAGGTGACGTTTATTATCGCTTCCTCTTCCGGACGTTTAAATACAAATTTCTCGATGATATCTACGGTATCTGCGCCCTTGTACCATTGTTCCTTCTGTGCTCTGGAGATTGCAGCGCAGAGCCTCCATATCCACGGCGCATGTACGAATATGCAGCGATCATAGTACAGTTTATTGATCGTTGGATTGTCCAGCGCCAGAATACCGTCGATGATGACGATGGTATCCTTATCCGGTTTTAATTTGATCTCTGCCTCACCAGACCATTCAGTAAAACGATTTATCTTACGGAAGAGTTCGGTATTCTTCTCAGACAGACGATTGCCAAGCACAGCAGATTTTTCATCGAGAAACCGCCCAAGTCTGCTGTATCTCACGCGGGAGACCTGATCAAATACAGGATGATAAATGGCATTCCCATCATGTATAGTTATTATATCTTTCCATAAACGTTTTAAAGAATATTTTGCTCGTATCCCTCCCATTTTACGTCTTTCTTTTGGTATCAGGTAATCGTCCATCGTTATCAGTTCTACTTTCAGCCCATCCAGATTTTCTCTTCCAGGTTCCTCAAGCCTGCTCTTCAAAAGTCTGGCAAAGTACGTCTTGCCTCCTCCGGAAGTTCCGGCAACACCGATTACGGTCTGAGAGGATAATTTTCTACCGGTCATGAATATCTCGGCTATTTCAGAGAGTACAATCTCTTCTGCCTCCTTTATCATCAATTTCGTGCCTGACTCCAGCCTCATCTTCATCTGTTTGTCCTGCAGTGCACAGAGAGCCGCACCCGCCGCACCCTGCCACCTTCCGGGAATACGCTCGTACCGGATCGTCTCTTCTCCTTCCATAGCCTCCTTTATCCTGCTCAATATCTCTATCCTGAGTCCGGGAAATTTATCACCGATCCCTGTTGCGATACCCTGAATGATCGCCCTCTTCTCCTCATGCTGTTCCACCATACCGCCACTGAGTGCGACCCAGAAGCCTGAAACATTCATCAGCCGTGCCAGTTCCCCAAAAAGAATCGAGAGATTCTCTCCATACTCGGTAAATACCTCTGCTGCAACCCTTTGTAGCTCGCCCTTCTGTTTCATGAATGCGCCAACATCTGCTGCCAGCAGATCTCTATCTGTACTGGAATCTCCAACTTTCTTTGCAAAATCAGATGGGGGTTCGATCTGATTCTCTGATATCAGATCCAGGAATCTGTCCACCACCCATCTGGCTGGGAGTTCAAGACAGCCCCTCATGCCGCAGTTGCAGATCGGCGCATCATCAGAGAAGTTCACCCTGAAATGAGTCTCCATCGGTGCTCCGGTCCATGACAATGACTGCCCCTCTACAAGAATTGCAAATCCGATGCCCTTTCGCAGGACAAGCGCCACTGTCGGCTGATTGATGGCAATATCGCCTGCCCATACGATTCTGTGATAGACCGCCTCCACATTGGCATCATTGATGAATCTGATCTTTGGATACTTCCTCTGTAATTTCTCAAGCGACTCTCTGGTTACTCCTTTCATCGCTGGTATCCTCACGATATTCCCGTAAGGATCCACAGGTCCAGGAACCCCGATATAGATATCCTCGTTCATTATATGGGTGATACCCACCTCCAGAGCCGCCCTGGTGATGCACTCCTCAAGCAGCTCGTCGAGCGGTCCTCCCCCCTTGATAGTAATCTCCTTCCGGTACACGACATTGCCGCTTTCAAGAGCAACCGTCTTGATGTCACTTCCTGTGACAACCAGCCCTATCGATCTGCCCTGATTGTACCGTCCCGATCTGATCTGACCTACTCTGATCTCTTTTTGCACTATCTTTCCTTTTTGCCATGTTATTGGCTTTCCGAGGTTTGCATCAAGGAGTGTGATGAAAAATTCCCTCTCGAAATACTCCTTCACGTCGCTCAGGAGTCGATCCGTATCTATTCTTGCATCGGTCTCTATCCCGATCTGTCTTATTCCAAGGATTTCCCCTCTTATATTCAGACAGGCTGCTATGTATTCTACCAGTTTGTTGTACCGATCCGTGTCCGGTTCGAATATGAGATAGGGCAGCGTCAAAGTTTCGCTTGCCACCTTTCCATTACCCTCTTCCATCCACAGCGTTAGATCTACAAGATCCTTTGCTATTTTTTTCAGCTCTTCTCTGAATATGACATGCCAGTCATACAAGCTATCTCCGGGATGCAGCAGCAGATCATCGATCCGCTGAATCACCGCGTCACTGGAAGAACTGGAGATCATTGATATGTAATATGTAAACGGTTTATATCTAAAGTTTTGG
>PIXW01000190.1 GCA_003601535.1 ANME-2 cluster archaeon | reverse complement strand
CTGCGACTTCCCTGATCAGTTCCGGGTTCTTGACTGCTGCGGTGTTGATCCCGACCTTGTCTGCGCCTGCATCAAGCACCCGCTCAAAGTCTGAGAAGCTCGCAATTCCGCCGCCGACGCAGAACGGGATCGTGACAACGTCAGCGACCCTCCTGATCACGTCGGTCATCGTGGCTCTGTCATCGGTCGATGCCGAGATGTCAAGGAAGACCAGTTCATCGGCTTTCTGCTCTACATACCGTCTGGCAAGTTCTACCGGGTCGCCCGCATATCGCAGGCTCTCAAACTCGATTCCCTTGACGACCACGGCTTTACCGCTCTCGTCAAAAGTCGTATCAAGACAGGGGATTATTCGTTTTGTTGTCATCGTGATACACCTGAACCATGAATCATCTGCGATATAACTAAACCACTTCCATCGTTGACGGTGGCTTTGTCGCAATACCGTACGTTACGCTCACGACACCGGGAACCTCGTTTGTGATCCGCTCAGCAAGGCGATCCAGCAGATCATAAGACAGCCTCGTCGGTCTCGCGGTTCTTGCATCAACACTGTCCCAGCACCTGATCTCGATCTGCGCGCCGTAATCCCGCTCTCCGTTCCTCATGCCTGTGACCCGGTCCTCGTGCAGGATCGCCATGTACTGGAAAGCCCTGACATCTGCCAGTTCTTCCTCGGTGATCGCTGTTGCCTGCCTGACGGTCTCGATCCGCTCAGGGGTGGCTTCCCCGATCACGCGGGCAGCAAGAGCCGGTCCTGGAAACGGCATCCTGTTGTAGATTTCCTCTGGCAAGCCAAGGGCTTCTGCAACTTTCCGTACACCGTCCTTTCGCAGCTGTATCAGAGGTTCTATGATCTTGTATCCAAACGTCTTCTCCGGATCGATTCCGAGTTGTAGAAAGACATTGTGCTGCCTCTTGATCCCTGCAACCGTCTCATCCACATCGGTTAAAATCGTCCCCTGCAGGAGGTGTTTTGCTCCGCTCTCCTTAACGAGCCTGCCAAAGACATCCCTGTAAAACGTCTGGGTGATCGCCTCCCGCTTCTCTTCGGGGTCCGTGATCCCGCGCATCGCATCGAAGAACTCGGTTCTGGCATCGATGACCTCCACATGTACGCCGAGGTCTTTGAAGACCGAGACTATCCTTTCAGGTTCTCCCTGCCTCATGATGCCGTTATCGATGAAATACGTCTTGAGGCGGTCTCCAAGAGCGCGGTGCCCAAGCATGGTGACCGCGGATGAATCTACGCCCCCGGAGAGTGCGTTTATCGCAAGACCATCTCCGACAGTTCCGGATATCTCATCCACTTTTTGTTTTATAAATTCTTCTGGATTCAGAGCTTCTGCGGTTATCTCATCCATTGTGTCAGTCTCCATCGGTGCATTTGTTGACGATCAATGGTATCAGGATACTTAAACTTATATCCCACGGTTGAACCTGTCGTTGTGGTGATAGATTATTCGGATTTTGGTGCTGTCTGAAGACTTAGGGGTCGTGTGGGGTATAGCCTTCAAACGGTTCATCTCGCTTAAGAAGCAGGAATGGGATGATTACCGGATACAGGTCACTCCTTATGAGATTACGAAGTTTCTGCCTGTAATGTGAGCAATCCGAAAGTCACAAGTCTGCGCAACCATCGCACAATCTGCTGTGCAGACCTGTGGTCTTGCTGTAAATCGAGAGTCTGGATCGGCCAATTGATGATCTGAAAAACCGGCAGTCATATCCTCTTCCTGAAATCCGGATCACGCATCAGGCACGATTCTGCATTGTACACCGGATCCTTCCTGATCCGTTTCCATATCGTCCTGATGCTCTCCTCCCGGATATTCCCATACGGGATCGGAATGCATGCGCAGGGCAGCACATCTCCTTCTGGTGTTATGTGTAGCCATCTTCTCCCTGCAAAGCAGCCTGTCGATCTCATCACGTGCGGTATCGAGAATATCCGCAATCTTCTATCGGCAATCGCCCATTCGACGAATGAATCAAGGATTTCGCGATCTTTTTTGCTCAGAACATCGTTTTCGTGATCGATCCACCTTCCTGTTGGCACGATCTCGTAGAAGGAGAGCTCATGCACGCCCAGGTTTGATGCCAGCGAATAAAATTCTTTCAGGTTATGGATGTTCATCGGAGATAAGACAACATAGATATCAACAAGCAGACCTGCTGCAAGCGAGTTTTTGATCGCGGAGCTAGCATCATCGAACACACCGGTTCTTCCTCTCATCCGGTCATGCTCATCCGGATACGGACTATCGAGGCTTACATTGACCGCAAACAATCCCGCATCCTTAAGCGATACAGCTTTCTCTGGTGTAAGTCCTGTTCCGGACGTGAACACCGTCGAGATCGCCTTATCCGGGTCTACATGCTCGACCACCTCGACGAGATCCGGGTACATCATCGGCTCGCCACCATCGAAGATGATCAGTGTGGTGCCCATATCGATCACCTGATCGATCACATCCTTCACCTCTTCTGGTGACAGGGAGGCTCTATCGCCTGAATCCGGAAGCGCACAATGGATGCACCGGTTCGGACACTCCTCGGTGATAGAGATTGTGACCTGATCAGGAATGTTTTTGCCGAATCTGGCATCGAACTGGCTCTTGACAAGTCTATCAAACGCCTTTCCTGGTATCGGTGGCATCCATGTCGAGAAGATCAGTTGTTCTCCATTTGAACCGATCGGAATTGAGTTTTTGAAGATATCAAGAAGATCCGGCGTGAATGGTTTTATCAGAGGAGCAAGTACACCGCTCATGGTTATGCTGCCATTCGCGTCCAGATAGACACTGAACCATGGACGTTTGTAGAGCGGGTACATGATACTTCCGAAATACACGGGTTCGATTATAAATCTACGTCCTGCGGAAATATTATGGGATCGGGAATCAACCAGATGTCCATGTCTGAAATATCCGATCTTGGCGCGTTCACTATAGAGGCAAGAGAGATTTCATCCAGAAGCCGCGAGATAGCAAGAGGGATCGTCGGCGATACCGGATATGAGGATCGGATACGGCAGCGTTGCGTGATTGCAACAGGTGATCCCGGATTTGCGGACCTGCTTCGATTCGAGAATGATCCGGTTCGTGCAGGAATCGATGCTGTCAGACATAACAAAAACATCTATACCGATATCAGAATGGTTCTCGTAGGAATTACACGAGTCGGTCATGACTGCAGGATTACCTGCGTACTCGATGTTGCTTCCGGCAGGAGACTCGCGGATGATCAGGGACTCACCAGAACATCAGCAGGATTCGTGGCACTGGAGCATGATCTGGATGATGCGATCATTGTGATCGGGAACGCGCCATCAGCCGCGCTCGCCGTATGTACCCTGATTGAAGAGGGAATCACTCCGGCACTGGTGATCGGGACACCGGTTGGTTTTGTGAATGCTGCCGAGTCAAAGGAGGCGTTGCGCAGCCTGAATATTCCATCGATCACATCTGTTGGTACCAGAGGCGGAACGCCGGTTGCAGTCGCCTGTATGAATGAACTGATTGCAATAGCGATTGCAGGAGAAGGGGCATAATGCACTCGATTAACCATATCCTGCTGTTGCTGATCATCCTTGTTTATCCCGTGAACTGCGCCGGTACAACCAATCAGACGAAGGTACTGATCGATGGAGATGGTTATGTTCTGGCGAACAACGAACAGCGGACATTCTATCAGGGATATGCCATCGTTATCAAGGGCGTCGGTACGAAAGGGGATAAAGCATGGATCGAATTACTGCAAAACGGGACAACTGTCAGTTATGGAATATTCAAAGCAAACGATCATCTTATTTATGCAAAAGATCATGAAATATTCAATATGAGTATCGACCATATATATGTCGGATCAGAGAAGGATCTCGTCTTCTTTTATGTGTATCAGTATCTTGATCCGGATTTGCCAGCGCCTGTTTCAGTCCCGGCACCAGTGCTGAACGCCTCCATCCAAAATGCCACAATCATACCATCAGTCGTTCAGGGGCAGGATTCGAGTCCGGTTCCAGGATATGGCGCGTGTGTGGCGATTGGAATGGTTATGTTATCGTATCTGAGACTGTTAAAGAAGGATCACTCCACACATCCATCATAAAGGTTTTATATCGATCAAATCAATATCATCAAGTGATGGGGTTCAGTATCCACAAAAAACTGGTTATCTGGTTCGTGTTCGTCTCACTGCTGTCGTTGGGTCTTGCAACATTGATCGGTGTTCATTCCATCGATACCATCGTCATGGATCAGGCACAGGATAAGGTTAAATCAGATTTAAATACCGCAAATGAAGTATACAACTACAAGAAGGAAAAAATCAGGGATTTAGTTAGATTCACAGCGAATCTGAAATTGGTTCAGGACGCACTGGTCAACGATGATACCGATTTTTTAACATACAAATTGAAGCGAATCATAGATGATGAGGGTCTCGATCTTCTTGTGATCACCGATTCCAGCGGAACGGTGGTTGCACGCGGGCAGAATGATGTTTGTGGAGATTCGCAGGCAGACGACCCGCTGGTGATGCGGGCTCTCGCTGGCAGTACAGTGGTATCAACCGAGATCGTTCCGGAATCAAAACTGCTGCTTGAAGGAGAAGATCTCAGAGAACGTGCAGCGATTGCGTTCGTATACACACCAAAGGCGAAGCCGACCTCGAAGACCAGTGAAACGTCTGGAATGATGATCAAATCTGCTGCCCCGATCTACCACAACGACACACTCGTTGGGGTGATCTATGGCGGACACCTCATCAATCGAAACTACGAGATCGTGGACCGGATCAAGAACATCGTTTACAAAGACAAGGTATACGGAGATCGTGATATCGGAACCGCAACGATTTTTCAGGGAGATTTGCGTATTTCCACCAATGTTCGCGAGAGCAGTGGCGACCGTGCGATTGGAACCAGGGTTTCAGAAGAGGTATACAATACAGTACTGGTATCCGGTGAGAAATGGATTGATCGTGCTTATGTTGTCAATGCATGGTATTTCACAGCTTATGAGCCGATATATGACATTAATGGTAATGTAATTGGGATACTATATGTAGGAATGCTTGAAAAGCCATTTACCGATATAGAACAGAAGATGCTTACAAAATTTGCCGCTATTATTCTTGTTGCGATTATACTGTCCTTCCTCATCGCGAGCGTTCTTGCGCACAACATCTCCGAGCCAATCACTGAACTGTTACACACCACCAGATCAATAGCTGACGGCGATCTCTCAAAGCGCGTAAACGTAACACGCGGTGATGAGATCGGAGAACTTGCAGTCGCATTCAACCGGATGGCAGACGTTCTGAAGAAAAATGCCGAGTCTATCAGGGAGAAAACAGCAAAACTGGAGCATGCAAACATTGAACTGAAAGAAATAGACCGACTGAAGTCCGAATTCATCAATATAGCATCCCACGAACTGAGAACCCCGCTCACCACGCTCAAAGGTTATCTTGAACTCGCGCTCGATGGTACACTCGGTGGGTTCACAGATATTCAGATGACTAAATTGAAGATCATGAACAGGAATGCGGATCGCCTTCTTGGTCTGGTCAATGACCTGCTGAACCTATCTGATATCCAATCTAGGCAGATGCATCTCATAAAAAAGAAAACATCGCTCAGAGATATGCTGGATGATGCGATAGAACATATAAAACCACTCGCTGATTCGAAGGGACATGAGATACTGGTGGATATCAGAGAGGATATGGTAATAACATGTGACCGGGCAAGGATCGTATACGCGCTGCGCCATCTGCTCGATGATGCGGTGAGATACACAACAGAACCGGGAACCATCAGGATTACTGCTGAGGATAAGATCGATGATGTACACATCTGTATCTCAGATACAGGGGTCGGTATCCCGGAGAATGAACTTGAGAATATCTTCATACCATTTTATGAACTGAAAGGTTCGATGCAGCACACAACAGGCACATCAGGTCTTGGACTATCGATCGCAAAAGGCATCGTCGAGGCGCACGGCGGCGTGATCTGGATCAAGAGTAAGGTTGGCGTTGGAACGATATTCCATATCGTACTGCCAAAGGGGTGAGTTATGAAACTGAACATCTGCAACAGACTGATCATCGGATTTACGGTTGTTGCGATGCTGACGCTTGTTATTGCCGCCGTGGTTGGTATATATCTGTTGAATGCTATGGTCATGACGACCGTTCAGAAGAATGTGCAGCACGATCTGGATGCAGCACATGCGATATATGATTACAAAGAGGAGAAGATCGAATCGTTTGTGCATCTGCAAGCAGAACGGTATATAACAAGAAATTCTATGATTAATAGGGATCGAAGAGCACTACAGACAGAACTCAGTAAAGTATCCAGTAATGAGGGACTTGATATACTGGTTGCGGCCGATGCTGATGGAAGGATATTCGCCCGCGCTCACAACCCGGAATACGGAGATATATCGTATAACTCTATGATACACCATGCACTGCATGGAGATATCATCTCAGGCACTGAAATCATGTCTGTAGAGGATCTGCTGCGTGAAAACCCGGTTCTTGCCGATCGTGCCAGAATCAACATCACGCAGACCGAGAAAGCACTTCCTACCACAAAACCAGTGGAGACATCAGGAATGATGATGCTTGCAGCATCCCCGATCTATGATTACAACGGCACAATCATCGGATCGATGTGTGGAGGCGTCCTGGTCAACCGGAACTATGAGATCGTGGACGAGATCAGGGATGTGCTGTACAGAGGCGAGACATACAAGGGGACGAATCTCGGGACTGCCACGATATTTCAGGATGATCTCAGGATATCAACCAATGTGCCGGCTGAACAATGGGCGCTGCACGAACGCGCGGTTGGAACCAGGGTATCAGAGGAGGTGCGGGAGACTGTGCTGATGCATGGTGAGGACTGGATCGGTCGTGCTTATGTTGTCAATGCATGGTATGTCACAGCTTATGAGCCGCTGCGCAACATCGATGGCGATATCATCGGCATGCTGTATGTCGGCATCCTCGAAGAACCGTACATCGATTATCGAAACAGAATCATCTACACCTTCCTTGCCATACTGGTGATGGGGCTTCTGCTGTCAATAATGGTCTCCAGATATCTCGCTTGTGGCATCATCAATCCGATCAGAACGCTGTCTTATGGCGCAAGAGAGGTCTCGAAAGGCAATCTGGATATCAAACTGAAGACGTCATCAGATGATGAGATTGGCGAGTTTACTGAAACATTCAACCGGATGGTTGCGGATCTGAGATCGAAACGCGACCAGCTCATAGAGAGCCATCATGAACTGAAAGCCAGTTACGATCGGATACACGCGATGTCCAGGAAATTGAGATCCGCAAACAGAGAACTAAAAGAACTTGACCGAACAAAAACCGAGTTTTTGAACATAGCAACACATGAACTGCGAACACCGTTAACCGCAATTCGCGGATTTGCTGAAGCAGTGTATGATGGTACGCTCGGAGAGATCAATGAGAAACAGAAGACTGCAATTGAGAAGGTTATTCAGAATTCCGACCGTCTGATCAGACTGATCAATGATATGCTGGATCTGTCCAAGATCAGATCAAAGACGATCGAATATCAGATGAGTAAACTGAATCCAAATGAACTGATCACAGAGTCGATCGAAAATTTAAGACCGCTTATTGATGAGAAGAATCTTGACATTGACATAGATCTCGGAGATGTACCGGCAGTGGTTGGCGACCGTGACCGGCTGCATCAGGTGATAATCAATCTGGTCAGTAATGCAATCAAGTTTACGCCAGAGAACGGAAGAATCATGGTTACAACGAGACTCACCGAATCAGGTGTCGAGGTGAGCGTCCGCGATACCGGATACGGTATTGCGCCAATGAATCTGGCACATGTCTTCGATGAATTCAAGCAGATCGGAAGAGAAGAGGGTACCGGACTCGGGCTTGCGATCGCAAAGAAGATCGTAGAGGCGCATGGAGGCACGATCTGGGTAGAGAGCAAGATTGGAGAGGGCAGCGTCTTCACGTTCCGATTGCAGGCAGCGGACTCGGATCCGTAAAAGTAGGTGCGGTCGTTCAGATGTATGTGTCAAGAATGACCTGATCGCTGCCATCATCAAATGTCGCAGCAACGACTACATGATTTCGTGGGAAGGATCCGCTGTCGACGTATGTCCAGACCGAACCAACATCAGGCTGGTAATCCGATAACGGATCTGCTGGATTTCCATCTATGGTTGCGTTCAGATACCGCAGAGAACCGGTACCTGGCCCTCCCATGAATGTGAAATCGATTGCTGTCGAGTTCGTTTGCTCTGCCGTTACCACCACCAGATTCATCTGGGGTATGCTGCCGCCCATTCCATAAGCCATTGACTATTGACATCTTCAGTCGTGATTATGGAGACGTTAGTCCATCATCGTCCCGATTCCCTCATCGGTTAAGAGTTCAAGCAATAACGAATGCGGTTTGCTGCCATCGATGATGTGCACCTTCAGAGCGCCACCTCTGATCG
>PIXW01000189.1 GCA_003601535.1 ANME-2 cluster archaeon | reverse complement strand
ATTTCAATCCCGCAACGGTCTGATTTGAACCAAGAAACCACATGGTCGCTCGCTGGTTATAAAGCTTTTGTTTTGTGCAAATCCCTTCGTGGATCCACGATTGTGCGCCCGGTTTATAAAGACACACGAAACTCTAGAGAAAGGTTTATATACAAGTTACATCGATGATGATGATGGTGATATCATTATCACCATACACAATAGGAAGGATGTGCTATGCCACAAATATACGTCAAAGATGAACTCTACCATCAAATTGTAGGCACCGGGCGTGTTGAGCGCCATGATGTCCTGCAATTTATCGAAGAGGCTATAGAAGAGAAGCTCCTCGGAGCCAAACACCAAAAGGAACATAACGACCGGAGTGATTGAGATGAAGGTTCAGATAGTTGGATCGGGGGTTGTCGGACAGGCAACAGGACGAGGGTTGTGCGTCAAAGGTCACGATGTGACATTTGTAGATATAAACGCCGATGTATTGCGACCTCTACATGAGTCAGGATACAAGGTATCGATGTCTATCGTGAAAGATGTTGATGCAACGCTCATATCAGTACCAACACCAACAGCGAGGGGTCGGCTTGTGACCGACTACATTGAAGCCGCTTCCAAGTCAGTAGGACGTGCTATATCAGGCGGCGATTACCAGGTGGTGGTCATGCGTAGCACGGTCCCGCCCGGGACTGTTGAAGATGTTGTCATACCTATTTTGGAGGATGCATCAGGGATGACCGTGGGTAGAGACTTTGGAGTGTGTATGAACCCGGAATTCTTGATCGCGAAGACAGCCGATGAAGATTTCCTCAATGCAAAATCTTTCATCGTTGGAGAATATGATGCCAGGTCTGGCGGTGTTATGGATGAGATGTACAGACCGTGGGATGTACCGGTTATCCACATGCCGATAAAGGCAGCAGAGCTATTGAAGTACACAAGCAACGTGTTTGGAGCGCTGAAGATCACATACTTCAACATCATCGGCAAGGTTGCGGAAGGATTGGGATTGGAGGCGAGAACGTTGGTTGAGACGGTGGCTGAACACTCACATGTGTTACAGAACCCGAAGTACGGGATATATCCAGGGCAGCCCTATGGCGGCATGTGTTTCCCGAAGGACACGCTGGCATTCATTGAGTACCTCCGTTCTAATGGGACGGCAAAGTATTCGACACTGTTTGAAGCGATGCACCAGATAAACCACAGTATCGCTAAAGATACCAATGTAACGATACCGGAGTATGCGGAGGTATAGGGGTGCGTCTTAGGACCAGCAACCTGATCGTGGTTGTCCTTACAATCATAGCGGTACTGATCATACCCTCGGTGTACCTGATGACAGGCGGAGGTTTCGTTGTGAAAAACGACATCAACTTCTGGGTCATCGTGGGTATTATCGGTACGATGAGTTGGACAGCATGGTTGATCAGGCGTGCATACTCCCTAAAGTACAAACCGTTTATTGGAGACCATAGCGAACCTGTTTCGGTGGTTGTACCAATATGGCACGAGCATCCAGAAACATTCATCACATCGATTGAAAGCATCACAGTCAACCTGCGCGACGGTGACGAGATCATCTGCGTGTTCGATGCGACCGAACACGACTGTTTGGAAGCACTCGATGATAACTACCCAGCGCAGGCATACCCGAATATAAAGAGGATTATCGTCACTGAACCAGGGAAGCGACATGCCCTCGTCAGGGGCATCAGGGAAGCGCATAACGACATCACGATTCTATGTGATTCGGATGTTGTATGGGCGCCTAATCTGGTAGAGGAGGTGCTGAAACCATTCGCAGACCCAGCTGTTGGTGGTGTTGGAACTCGCCAGAAGGTCGCTAATGTCGAAGAAGGTTTGATGCGAAGAATTGCGATGTGGTGGTTGAATGCTAAACTGCTCGACTACATGCCAGGGTTATCGAATAAAGGTGTAGCTGTTGTGCTATCGGGCAGGACTGCTGCGTATAGACGAAGTTACATTCTACCATTGCTCAATGACCTTGAGAACGAGTACCTATTTGGCGTGAAAGCTTTGAGTGGTGATGACGGGCGTCTAACCACGTTGGTGATGAAAGCGGGTTACAAAACAGTGTATCAGAGCACAGCGGTGCTAACGAGTTCATTCCCGATCAAGTTCAGAGACTTTGTAAAACAGAGAGTTAGATGGGCTCGAAATAGCAATCGTTGTTATTACAGGGCACTATTTGAGGGATGGGTGTTTAAGAAACACCCAATCCTCCCGCTGACTATCATACATACACAGATCAGCAGTTTTACGATACTGGCACCACTTACGGCTACACTTTACTCGGTGGTCATGGGTGAACCTCTTGTGTTCACATCGATCTTCATCTGGATAAACGTTGCACGATACATCCGTGGATACAACCACCTCAAGGAAAACCCCGGGGATGTGTTTTTGGTGCCGATTGTGACACTGTTTCTGATGGTGCTGTTCCCTGTGATAAAAGCATACTCCCTGGTCACTATGAATAAGCAGGTGTGGCTTGGTCGAACCGAGAAACACGATGACTATAATTGGGCGGTGAAATAAGATGTGCAGAAAAACCGACATTATGCGAGATATTATTCTCGCAGCAGAAACAATAAAGAGAGAGGCGCTACACGCTGGTCTGGCGAATAACAGGGTCGTCTACGATGAGTGTGCGTACATTGTAGACATGGCGCAGACCCTGATCAATGAGGAGGGGTTATGACCCAGCGAACAGTGACCCGACTCGTCCTCCTGGCGATGGTCATTGGGATGGTCGTGACGCTGATATTCATGGCAACCGGACACGCCGAAAGTTACGCGGTGACACCAGAGATCGCTATCGAGAAGGGTACCAAGATCATCGATACGCTGAAGGTTGGGTACCAATCATTTGAAGCGCAGGTAGGCGACGAAGCCAGACTGGTAACGATGCTGTCGGTGCTGGACACATATATGCGAGACAATCGTGACGCTCCTGTGAATGATATCGATGACGATCTTGCCGTGTTTGCGATTGACTGTAAGGAGTATCTCGATTCGCTTGAAGAGAAAGGGGTCACGCCTACTGCAATAGATCGGAGAATCGAGTTCTTCTATAAGGCTGCTGTTGATTACAGGAACCGGAAGGTATCGCCCGTAAACACGATCTATGTAGGCACAGATACCAAGAAGGAGATCGAAGAGTCGAAGAATAAGGATTTCGATGTTGTATATGACACAGACAACAACGTCTTGCACTTGTTCCGAAACGGGTCGACCGAGGAGGTTACCCTGAATGATATCTTCTACAAGATTCAAGACAACGGGATGACCCTGTTGTACAGGGAATCACCCGATGTATGGATTTTGAAGACCACTATAAGCGTGGAACCTGGTATGCGGTTGGTAATCAAAAACCCGAAGCCGACCACTTACCTGTGGTTGAAGTTAGCGAATTGTGGCAGCAGTCCGAGCCGGATAATCGTTTATGGCGAGCTGGTGATGGACGCAGTGAGAGTGTCTTCATGGGACCCGGTTGCCGATACGTTCATGATGGATCCAACATCGCCTAGGGGCGAGATCAAGTTCATCGGTGGAAGTGGAATTGTACAGCACTGCCGCATAGAACATATAGGATATGCTAGTGCAAGCCGTCAGACGCACGGCATCACAACCATCGATTGCACAGACGTTAAAATATACGACAACACGATAGTCGGAGGATTCCAGGGAATCAACATCCAGCACAGCAGTGGTGTTATTGTCAGGGGCAATGTGATCGATGAGCCATTCGATACTGGCATACTGCTGGAAAACGGATCGGTGAATTGTGACCTGTTATCAAACATCGTTAATGCATCTGGAAGGCATGGAATCATGGTCTTTGACCGGTGTCATGATTGCGATGTATCACTTAACACCCTGTCGAACAATGTAGGGCACGGCATAAAGGTGTTTAAATGGTGTCACGATCTGGGAATAGATCAGAACATCGCTAAGGATAACATGAGAAACGCTATTGCCGTTTTCGCCTGCGAAAATTTGACAATCAGCGATAACCTTGTGACCAATGGTTCGGGTATTTTCGTGTCTCACAAATCTGATGGCGTCACCATCATTGGAAACCGGCTCGTTAACACAACTACTGCGATCGCGTTGATCGGGACGTCTGATGAACCACAGAAGTTTATAGAGGCAATTGATGTTTCTTACAATGAGTTCGAGATATACTCGGAGTATAACATCGTTGAAAGCATGTATGGTGACGTGACTCACTGTTTGGTGAAAAATAATGACATCAGGGTGTGTTCGCGTGAAGGCATAAAACTTTTCCACGCGCACCACAACGATGTCGATCACAACACCATTGTTGGCAGTGAAAAGTATGGGATATTGTTGATCGGATCATGGTACAACAGATTCGTGGAAAACGATGTCGGGTCAGCAGGGAAAGCTAAATACGGTGCCATCAGCAACTCTTATGAAAATCACATGGTGAAGCATGGGGTAGAATACACATTGACAGACAGGGGTTGCGTTGTTTCTGATGTCGATGCCAACGGAGACGGGTGTGTGAACGCCAATGAACTTGGTCTATTGGTGTCGTATATAATTGAATCGATCATGAGTTGGTTTATATGAAAACAATATTAAAAACAGTTGCGATTATATTGTTAATCGCATTACCAGTGACTGCACTGGTTGGTATAGGAGATGTGAATGGTGATGGACATATCACCATATCAGATGCAATCATGGCTTTACAGATGTCGGCTGGAAGCCGTGAGCCGGATACGTCAACCGCGGACATGGACCGTGATGGCAGAGTAACGTCAGTGGATGCGCTTATAATAAACAAGGTAGCCACCACTGCTGCACCGACGCCAACGTTGACACCCACGCCAGACGACGAGACGGACCACATAGTATGGAAATCCCCGTTCGATGTACAAGAGTTTGATGGAACCGGTAAAGGTTGTTGCCAATACCCACACAAGCCGGAGTACGATATCGAAGACGAGTTCACAATCCGGATGTGGTTCAGGCGCGACGTGTTCAACAAAGAACAGTTCTTCATCTCAAACGGGAACTGGAAAAAGAAGCTCGGATGGAGACTTATGGTCAAGCAGACAAAGTCTCCGTATCAGTATGAGCAGATACAGTTTGACGTGGGCGATGGCAAGAATCTCAACTACTACAAGACCTTGCAGGGGATCACCGACAGCAAATGGCACTGCATCGTCGTTGTCTTCAACGCAAACAAGATATACGTGGACTCAAAAGGCACACCGACACATGGCGCACTCATCCTCGATGGGAAGGCTGATTACTACATGGCACGCAGCAACAAAAAGAAGCCTGCGATCAGTGAGGTGAAGCCGTATGGGAAAGAGATGTACATCGGCAGACACTTCTGCGATGGGAAGTTCTTCTTCACAGGCGCGATGGCTAACATCGAAATGCTTGATATTGATATAGGCATAGACGGTGGAATCGAGTACTACGAAGATACCAAAGACCAGTACCCCCCGACAACAGCATAACCGACCCTATAAGGGGGTCGTTTTTCTTTTTTTCTGTTTTCTGTTTCTTTTCTCAACGACGACGAAAGGTTTATATATAACCTCATCACCATCAATGATGGTGACACCATGTCCACGCGACACAGGTGTCACAAACAACAACAGAACAACAAATAGGAGGACTGAAACGAATGAACTCGAAACCTATAGCAATGTTCATACTGATCGTCGCGGTCAGTATGATATTCGTTGGAAGCGCGACAGCAGCGAGGTACTATGTGAATCCTGGAGATAGTATCCAGGCAGCAATCAATGGAGCAGATGACGGGGATACCATCATACTGAATGATGGTAACTACACAGAGAATGTGATCGTTAACAAGAGCGTTGCGATCATATCAAAAGGTGTCGATGAGTATTACAGTGAAAACGTCGATGAATATACCAGGTACTGGATATTCTGGTGGCGATACGTCTCATCACATAATTATACCTATGAGAACGATGGATCGGTCACTGTGTCGGCATTGAACCCACGGCATAGCATATTCACGGTTGAGTCAGATGATGTGACCATCATGAATATCCAGACGGAAGAGGAGTCATCTGGGGTATATACCACGTACTACAACTACTGGTTGCCACAATGGAACTTTTACCCAAGAAACAAGAATGTTACATATTGGGAGTATTCGTGTTTTGACAACCCGATGGGTCTCACCGGAGCGTCTAAGAGTGACGCAGCCAGCATTGAAGTTATTGGCGCAGATGGGACACAACTCATCAATCTGGTCATATACAACAATGATAACGGTATCAAACTCATTGATGCAACAGATGTGACAATCGAAGATGTCCAGATAAGTGATAGCGACAAAGAAGGGATAACCGCATCTGGCTGCGATGGTGTATACATACACGACTGCACAATAGTTGATTCCGGAAAGCGTGGCATCGAGATAGATGATTCTGTGGACGTTGATATGGAACATGTGCTCGTTCTCAACAGTGATAAGAGCGGTATTGATCTATCATCAGTTACCGGTGTAAGCATGTACAATGTGGTTGCAGATGGAGCTGGTAAGAACGCAATATGCCTTGATCAATGCACCGACATGGACATTGAATGCGGTGCTGGACTGAATGGTGGAAGATCCGGTCTGTACATGAACTATTGTGATGATGGTTACGTTGGTTGCAATGAGTTTGCCGACAACGATAACTACGGCATGAAAATCATGTACACAAACAACGTGGTATTCGACACCAACGATGCTCACGACAACGGCGAGGATGTGAAGGAACATGCTGATGGGGCATCAACCAACACATGGATATCAGACCCGGATGGCTGTGAATGCGACGACACCTCTGTACCAAACGAACCAGAATAGATAGACAGCGATGAGCCTTCGGGCTCACTCTCTTTTTTTCCGTAACTTTTAATAGATCGACATCACCAACAATACCATTGGTGATAACATGACTATAATTAGCAGAGTTGAAGTTAGGAAAGTGGATGATAACAGCGCGCAGGTAAGGTGCCGGACGAACGATCGCTGTATCGTCGAATGCCTCATCACTGACGATTTATCGAAGCCACTCAATGATTGGGGGATTATGAGCGATCCCCGTAAGAGGAGGAGCCACCGATTCAATTGGGAAGACCTCACACCAGGTACAACCTACCACTATACACTCAGATGCGATGGTTGTGAAAAAACCGATGTTCAGACTTTCGCAACAACTGGAAGTACACCGGGACCAGTGCCACCAACACCCACGCCAACCGACTTCGTGATGGACACACGGTATTTCGATGGCGATGGCGGGCAGTACGGTATCTGGGAGGACGACCCGAAGCTGGACATCACCGGTCCAAAAACATTCCTGTGTTGGTTCCGTCGCGACGTATTCAACCTCCAGCAGTTCCTGTTATCAAAGGGTCACTGGGGAGACAGGATTGGCTGGAGATATATGATCAAGCAGACGAAGCCTCCGTATCAGTATGAGCAGATACAGTTCGACGTGGGCGATGGCAGGGACCTCAACTACTACAAGACCTTGCAGGGGGTCACCGACTCAAAAGACCACTTCACGGCATTTGTGTTCAACCCGGACAAGATATACACGGACTCGAAGGGTGTAGACACGCATGGTTTCTTACAGCTCGATGGAGACCCTGATAAATACTACATGGCGCGTAGCGGAGATACATTGATCTCGCGCGTGAAACCGTACCGGAGAGAGATGTACGTCGGCAGGCACTTCTGTGAGGGCAAGTTCTATTTCGCGGGAATGATTTACTTCGCAAGGATCATTGACGACGATATTGGGAAGGACGGCACAGTCGATTTCTACAATCGGACGAAACATCTGTACAACGTCTGAAAACTCTGATTATGGGGTAAAGTTTAAATGTGTTGCGCATCTAACAGTGATACCATCACTGACACTGACACAGGAGAATGATAACACATGCCACAGGTATACATCCGAGAAGGAACGTATCAGAAGATCATAGACTCAGGGGTAATGAAGAGAGAGGACATACGTGATTTTGTGAACGATGCGATCGATGCCGTGATTAAATCGAAGGAACAGGGAGATTCGCAACAGGCGTCACAATGAGCCCCCATAAAAACAGGTAACCCCCGAAGGGGTGATGCCGGAGATTTACACTCTCGTGCCAACCGTCTCTCGGCATCGTACGTGTGTCCAAAGTGCAGATATCATATACACCACATTCTACATAAACCTACTCTCTCTCACGCGCTGCGTATCTTCATATCTGGTGCCGCTGCCTGTCCTTAAATTCTTGTTGCTTGGCAGCGTTCCAGCCCGATACTGGCTGATAATACCCTGTCACTCGTGAAAGTTGCTCAACGCAGTGGTTGTTGCAATCCGGGCACATGGGGTTCCCGCATAATGGGCACACCGCTATTGTCGCTACATATTGTTTGTGACACTTCGCCCGATTGTGCCACACCCATAGGTTGAGGGGACAGTCCGCGGGATCATCAACTGTGATCAATTCGCCATTGTTGAAATGTTTTATCCAGGCGAGATTCCGGTCGATGAACGCTTTCCGCGGAAGCGCCATCATCTCTTTTATGTCAATCGGTTTATATTTCAT
>PIXW01000019.1 GCA_003601535.1 ANME-2 cluster archaeon | reverse complement strand
TGGAAAGATTAAAATTGTAGGTTGCCCTAATTTACTACCGATCATGCTATCTCGAAAAGCAGAGGACTACCTCGAGGCAGTCCTCAACGTAACAGAAGAGAAAGGATATGCCAAAATAAAGGATATAGCAGCCACTCTGGATGTTAAGCCGCCAAGTGTTATTGAAATGGTAAAGAAACTGGATAAAAATCGTTTTGTGGTATATAAGCGATATGATGGCGTGACACTGACTGAAAAAGGCAGAGAGATCGCATTGATCATAAAAGATCGACATGAGACCATAAAGAGTTTCTTGAAGATCATAAGCGTGCCTGAAAAGATTGCAGAGAAGGATGCATGCACAATGGAGCATGAACTGAACGACATAACGACGAAACAGATTAAAAATCTGGTCAATTTTGTCAGAACTGCGCCGGAATATCCCCAGTGGCTCGAGCATTTTGAAAAATTCTGCACGACAGGGGTACATCCGTGCGAGGGAAAGGAGCACAAACCAGAGTGAAGTCTCAGATGATGGATTAACTATATGATGGATGTTCCTGTTAAGAAGCAGTACCATCAACGATGACCCGAAACTACACAGACTGGTTTCCATACCCTGACTTTCGCCCGCATCAGGATTCGATGCTCGATAAGGTGCAGGAGATCGCATGCACTGGCGAGCACCGGGTGCTGATGATCGACGCTCCAACCGGCAGCGGGAAGACCAGCATCATCGCATCGCTCCTCGCGAATCGCGGCAGAAATAAGATCGTTGTCGCGCTTCGGACCGTAAGCCAGATCGGAGTGTATCTTGATGAGATCAAAAAGATCAGAGAGCAGACCGAACACGCTCCAAGAGTCGCATATCTTGTTGGAAAACACAAGATGTGTAAACTAGCCGAAGAGTTTGAGAATGTCTACACAGGATGCGATCTCTTGAAGATATTTACGATGGATCTTCTTGAATCGAAACTGGATGAGAAGATCAGAAAGAGCAATCGAACAGCACAGGAGTACAATATCTACGATCCACTGACTGATCCGGAGATTGGAGCGGCAGTGAGGGATGATACTCCAGAATACCGCACCTTCTGCCCGTATTATCTATTTTCGAAGGAAGCATACACTATCGAGGGATCAAAGAAGTTCAGACCATCAAAGCAGGCGATAAAAGACAGCGATGCAATCATAAAGGAGATTCTGTATCCGGAACAACTGCAAAAGCGGTGCGTGCGCACATGCCCCTATGAGGTGATGGCGATCAGCGCGAAGAACGCTGATATCATCATCCTGAATTATAATCACGTATTTGATGATGCGATGCGGGATGCTCTCTTTGACTGGCTCGAGATCAATCCGGAGAATACGATTCTGCTCATCGATGAGGCGCATAATCTTGGAGATACCGTCAGAAATATCAACAGTGATGCTATTACGATGCACACCATCGATAAGGCGATCTCTGAAGTAAACCAATTTCCAGGGGATAAAGGAGAAGTTCGATCAGCAAAAGAGGTTCTTTCGAGAATAAAGAAGTATATGGAGAAGACTCTTGATCGCTGGCAGAATAAGAAGAAGGAGGATTGGTTCGATCCAGGGATGTTTGCAGACTTCATATACGCGGGAGGTGGGCTCGCAAGAGATGATGAGCAGACCATGGCTGACCTGTTAAAACTTGCACAGGATATCAAAAAGCGAAAAAAGAAGTCTTCTGAGTCGGCAGAGGCTTTTCTTGAGCGCGTTGCCGGATTTCTATTCATGGCTCATCTTTCAAGGAACGATTCCTCATATCTCCCTGTGAAATCGATGAAGGATGATCGGTGGCTGGCGCTCGAGATTCGCAGTCTTGATCCGAGTCCGATCATATCAGGCATCGCTGATACGGTTCATGCCACCATATTGATATCAGGAACACTGTCGCCTGCAGAGGCTTATGAACTGTACTATTTCGGGAGAAATGGAAGATCAGAGATATTGACCATTCCAAACCAGTTCCCGAAGAAGAAACGGCTGGTACTTGGAGCAAAAGATGCAACCACCCAGTCTTCATACAGAAACGATGCTAACAATCGAAGAGAGATAGAACTGCACATATCCGCTCTGATAAAGGAAGTGTCAGGCAACGTTGCTGTTTATTTCACGTCCTATTCCATGATGGAGCAGTATCTGGATTACTGCGAGGAGATGTCTCACAAATCCGGCAAGAAATTGTACACCGAGCCAAAAGAGTCAGGAGAGGTTTCCGGTATCCTGAAAAAGTTCTTTGAATCCGGAAGCAGCAAGCAGAAAGGAGTTTTGCTGGCGGTATGCGGTGGAAAGATGAGTGAAGGAATCGATTATTATGGCGAGGCATTGAAAGGAGCGATCGTTGTTGGATTTCCACTGGCAGCATTTTCAGAGGTGCAGAAACTCATCAATTCGTACTATCAGAGAAGGTATGGAAAAGAAAAAGGGATGTTCATCGCATACACCCTTCCGGCGATAAACAAGGCGCTTCAGGCGCTTGGCAGGGTGCACAGGTCAGCAGATGACACCGGAGTTCTGGTGCTCTGTGATTCGAGGTTCTCGCGTCCAGGCGGATTGGGTGTGCGCCAGTATCTGCCGCAGTGGATTCAGGATGAGATGATCGTCTGCGATGGCGAATGGTCGCAGGAACTGGTGCGGAACTGGGATGCGGGCGGATTGTCTGAGTTTTGATAACGATTATTCTGCTCTTGCAACCTCTCGTACGATATCACTCGCACTCAATATCCCAACCGGTCGTTGCAATGCACCAGCACCCTTTTCCGACAATATCAGCAGCCTGTGGATATTCCCATCAGCCATGATTCTTGCCGCCTGCCTCAGGGTGGCATCCGGCGCGACAGCGATCAGTCGTGAAGACATGATATCCTCTGCAGTCAGCGCCCTGATATCCGGTTTGTCCAGCGCCTCGACAATATCCAGCTCCGATATGAACCCAAGCACATCTCCATAAGCAGCGATCACCACCACTCCTGACAGATGGCGGTTGGTCATTATCTCTGCAATCTCCCTGACCGACGTGTCCGCAGATACCGTCACCACTCCACGCGTCATCACATCACGTATCAGTTTTTCAGATATTTTCATGAGTATCACCTTACATCCACATTCACAGTCTACATGGATCGAAATACCTATAAATCTATCTACAATCCTGTGCGGCATGAGGAAATAGTACCGGTGATCACATAACAAACGATCATGGCGCTCTGCTCCGGTGCTTTCATGTTGGATCTGGCAATTTATGAAGCCTTCGCTTTTCCGTGCTGGAGTGAGTACTGAAGACAGCACAAACAAAACCTTGATAAATACTGCATACCATTGTTCAACTAACCCGCCTTAACTCAGCCTGGCAGAGTGCGCGGCTGTAGTATGATCATGTGCGATAGCACACATTACCGCGCAGATACCGTGATGTCCCCGGTTCGAATCCGGGAGGCGGGATTATAATGCCGAAAACAGACAGGATCGTTATCTGGCCCATCTACTTCGATAGCACCGCATCAAGAAACGATGGGCGAAGGGTCGCGAGGCGCAATGCTGTAAAATCGCCAGCACTCGATGAAATCGCTGCAGCAGCTAAAATGCTCGATCTCGATCCTGTGATTGAACAGACCAAGGCATACCCGGCATCATGGTGGGAAAAGCGCGGGAGAGTGCTCATAACAAAAATAGATACTCCAAAATCTTCGATTCTACGTGAGATAGCTTCGAGAATAAGAAAAATGAGATCCTCTGGTTAGCTGATCTTGTGTCTTATGTCCGTTCCAGCAGGGTTTCCTCTTCTGTGACAATACGCTTACCAGATACAACCTCATCGATGCTGTGGATTGCTGCTCCAAAGTCCTCGATTGTTCGCTTAATCAGGTCGAAATTGAGCCGATCTCCTTCGACAGTGATCTTGACGTTCTCTGTCTGCTGATCAACCTCATACAGACTGATATTCACGCCATCCACGCCATCCAGTTGTCCGATCGCATCTGCTATCACAATAATGGTCGGATCATGGAGTTTCAAAACATCGAGAACCAGTCGTTTTATTCCATTCATAATGTTTTCTATACATTGATCTGCGTATGGAGAACTACTTATAGGTTTCGTATCTCCTATATCTGTGATGATCGACCTGCATACCCATTCCATATTCAGTGATGGTGAACTGATACCGAGCGAACTCGTCCGCCGTGCAGTAGTACATGGTTATTCTACGATTGCGATCACTGACCATGTTGATTTCACGAATATCGAGTTTGTTCTTGGTGCGATGGAAAAAATTTCGGATGATACTGCTGGAATCAGAGTTCTTTCTGGCGTGGAACTGACGCATGTCCCACCTGAACGAATTGCACCGCTTGCGGATAAGGCGAGAACGCTCGGTGCGGACATCATTGTTGTGCATGGCGAAACCATAGTGGAACCTGTAGCTCCTGGAACGAATGCTGCTGCACTCCAGGCTGACATCGACATTCTGGCGCATCCTGGATTGATCACTGCGGATGAAGCAGAATTAGCACGCGAAAATGGCATACTGCTCGAGATCACATCAAGAGCAGGGCATAGTCTGACGAACGGGCATGTTGCGCGGATTGCATGTAAGATCGGATGCGGTTTGATCGTGAATACGGATACGCACGCACCAGACGATCTGATCACCGATGATATGGCGATGAAGGTGGCGATGGGTTGCGGACTATCAGAGCGCGACGCTGTAGCCGCGGTCAGAACGAATCCGAATCGTCTGGTCGAGTCGGTGCGCCGGTGATTCGCGCAAGAACGAAAACGTTCGCACAGATGGGGGTATCGGGTGTTCTCACATCAGATATCCCTGATACGCTCCAGAATACCCATCAGTCCCGCTCGAAAGCCCCATGAACAGCAACTGCACGACGCGCGCACCCTGCTTCAGTCTGAATCCGTATTCATTAAATACTAAAAGCAAACACTCGCTCTTTCCCTCGTAACCGGCATCCCATACCGCTGTCTCGACGCTTGCCCCGCATCTCAGGAGACTTGACCTCGGTCTTGCGATCGCAATCATATCCTTTGGGATGTGCACGATCTCACTGGAAACGATTTTGTAGCTGCCTGAAGGGAGATCGATCCAGCCATCGCAATCGAATGCAAGTTCGGTGCATTCCGGTAACACCCGTTCGCTGTTATCATAAGCGATCGAGCCCCTGCCATCAAACGCAAAAACACGATCGACTGTTAGTTCACAGCCATTCACCTGTATCTGGGTATCAGGATCGATCATACCATCGACGAGCGGAGGATCAAGCCGCATCAACTCGTTGATCTCGTTTTTTGAGAGAATCATTGTGATCCACCTTCCAGCTGTTCACCAACGATCGCGTCTGCAATCGTGATGAAGGCTTGCGCAGCATCCTTCGGAATCGCAGCCCCTGATGCTATGCTGTGTCCACCGCCTCTGCCGCCAACAGATTCTGATGCGATCCTGAGCACCTCTGCAAGATCGAGACCGCGTGCAATCAGATGCTTCGTGGCTCTGGCGGAGATCTTGATCTTATCATCGCTCTCGTTTAACACGATGCATGGCTGATCAGGGTGCAAAAATCCGGTAACCGTGCTTGCGATGATGCCTGTCGCCTCTGAATCGCGAAGCAGCAGATAGCTGATATGATCTCCGTGCAGGATACTGGGTTCAGCCGCCGTAATCTCGCTCACAAGAGCACGCTGATAATCAACAGATGCCTTCATCGCATGAGTAACACCTGCGGGATCGCGCAGACACAGTGAGAGCGCAAGTCCGGTATCGTTCAACCGTGCGCATGCATGCAGCGCTGATACAAGATCATAGACATTCG
Source organism: ANME-2 cluster archaeon (assembly GCA_003601535.1). Lineage (GTDB taxonomy): Archaea > Halobacteriota > Methanosarcinia > Methanosarcinales > Methanogasteraceae > Methanogaster_B. Next base: position 1,044 of record PIXW01000019.1, on the reverse strand, counting down.
GTATCACCTCGCAGCGCAGGGTGTACACGTCACCGATGAGGTTTATGATAACATCAGGACTGGCTCTCTGCAACAATTTGAGTGAGATGGCTGTTGCAAGTTTTCTCAACTGCGGTTCGCTCAGTTCGCTCAATCGACCATTGACACCAATTTCGTCAAGAAAAGACCCGACCTTCGCAGAATCGCCTGTGAAATCGAGGTAGAGATCGACGCATCGTTCAAGCAGATCAGGGAGATCTCCATCTCCGATCCGGAGTCCTTTTTTTACGGTTATGATCTTGTTCTGCACGCCCTCTTCCAAGATGTCTGCGTTAGCCCCTATCATCAGTTGTTTATCCCCGATTGCCCCTGCGATTGCAAGACCTGACAGATCGATGTTCTTCTGGTTCAGTCTCTTTGCAACCGCGTAAACAGCACCGGAAGCCGAGAGTTCGAATGCGCCATCGATTCCGACCCGGTGCGGGTTTACACAGGGGCATGGGAGGTCGCCGACCGGAATATGATGGTCGATCACGAGAGTATCCCCTGAAACCTCGGATATGATATCTGGATGTCCACTACCCATATCGCAGAAGATCGTCAATGCCTCTTCGTCGTGATGTTCATTCAGCTTCTTCACAAAATCATGATCGAGCTGGCTGATGATGGTCGCATGAAAACGCTTTCCCAATCGAAACAGGGCATGGCAGAGGATAGCTGCCGCAGTGATTCCGTCTGCATCATGATGCGAGACGATCCGCGCTGCATCACAATTGAGAATCGGTTTTGCAGCATCAGAGGTGTTCAGTTTTTCGATCATGTTAGAAACCATATTTACCGATCAGGGGCACGAATATTACCCCGACACTCTTCTCCTTCGATATTACATCGTTCTTGTGAACGAGATACAGTTCCTGCATATAATCCCCAATTGGTATCACCATCTTACCGCCGCGTTTCAACTGATCAATGAGCGGCGGGGGAATCGCAGGAGCAGCACAGGCTACCAGGATGCGGTCATAAGGAGCATATTCCGGAAGCCCGAGCGTACCATCTCCTGTCATG
>PIXW01000188.1 GCA_003601535.1 ANME-2 cluster archaeon | reverse complement strand
CGCGGCTGGATTCGAACTTGAGGTGGTAACAACGTTCGATGAGACGATCAGGTCGTTTGGACTGGTGCTGCTCGATTAGTCACTCACCACGCGCGAATCTTGCAAGCTCTGTGCCGATCATCACCGCAAGAACAGAGAGTGCCGGGATGATGGTGTTCTCGATCGCCTTTGGGATAGCGTATCCTATCCCGGTGTCACCAAATATCGCCAGAGCGAGATCACTGAATCCGATAACCATTGTCAACACAGCAAATATCGCGAAATATGCAAACATCGAGGCTCCTCCCTTCGTTACCTGATAGATTTTGACTCCATAGAAACCAACAGCGGTTCCGGCAAGCATCTCGATGATCCGGACCAACATTTCAATATCCATCTTCCAACCTCTATGCCACTGTTCTTGCAAGGTTTCGGAGACCTATCGCAAACGCCACCATTCCAGCCATCAGACACACATCCTCGATTGTGTCCATCATGGATCCCAGTACGAAGTTCTCAGCGAAATCACCAAACGCGGACAGTATGAAGAGCACAACTGCAAGCGAGATGATGCTCCATGCCTTTGCGCCACCGACCGCATGCTTCCGTATCGAGTACACCAGATATACCATGCACAGTATGAAGCATGCATACTCGATCACATCGGTGTATATGGTGCATGCTCCATCGTCTGCCGATGCAGATGTGCAGAACAGCATAACAGACGCTACAATCAGTGTCAATACTTTACTGATATATCTCTGATACCGTTTTATTCTCATGCGCCACTCTCCCAACATTGTATGGTATGTATTCGATCATACAAGTAGTTTGTGTGGTAGTTGCACAACCACGACACTTTTTAATTTCTCATGGTCGAGTCGAAAAATGCCCAGAACATATACGCGCACGACACAAACATTCCAGATCTCCACATCACACACCGATGCAACAACCTCTATCACCACAAACAGCTCCGGATTCTACTGAAAATTCGGCAGCTACCGCCGAGAATCATTGCCAGCGAACGACGATTCGATCGTTACCCAAACTTAAGTTCAGCGCGATCCAGTGGAGAAAAACCTCTCCAGTTTCCTGTATTGAAACATCGTTTGTTCATAGATGCAAACAGGTTGTAACAAAAGTTGGATAGACCGGATTCGGTTTTAAACGACCTTGCTTGCTCGATAAACTATTTATTAGTGAGAACAGTTGTTCCATAATATTATTGGTCTCTCTTGGGGAAGTATTTGAAAATGCCCTCGAGTGTCAATCTCACAGGTAACCACAATAGATATGCATTGGAGGACAAATGTGAGCATTATGATCAGATCAGTGCCAGAGGTTGATTGATATGTTCTTCGATGTGATATATCGAGGTTATGAGCGTTTACTGACTGGTGAGATCAGAAAGCATCACACACCAGATCACATTGCTGTGATCATGGACGGGAATCGTAGATATGCTGATCGCCTCGGCATCATACGGCATCAGGGACATACGTATGGTGCTAAAACCACTGAACGAGTCCTTGATTGGTGCTGGGAACTTGGTGTGAAACAGACAACAATCTATGCATTTTCTACAGAGAACTTCTCACGTAACGAGGATGAGCGCGCCGCGATATTCGATATCATCAAGAAAAAACTCGATGAACTCCTCCGTGATCCCCGCACTCACGAAAGGCGCATGCGGGTTCGGGCAATCGGGGAGACGCATCTGCTGCCAGATGATCTGCAGGATGCGATAAAGCGTGTGGAAGATGCAACCTGCAGTTATGAGGGGATCTATCTGAACATCGCAATCGCTTATGGTGGGCAGCGTGAGATTCTTGATGCAGTGCTTGATATGGCTCGCAAGGTACGAGCTGGCGAACTGCGTGCAGATGATGTCGACGAATCGATCATATCAGAACATCTCTATACGAATGGGGTCGCGATTCCGGATGTTGATCTGATCATACGCACAGGCGGCAACATCCGCACCTCGAACTTTCTTCCATGGCAGGCAAACGGAAGCGAGTGCGCAGCGTATTTCTGCGCACCATTCTGGCCAGAGTTTCGGAAGATCGATTTTCTCCGTGCGATACGGGTCTATCAGGTGCGAGAGCAGGAACGAAAACGTGCCGCATCGAGGAGAATCGTCGATCTGCTTGCAGCATGTGGACATGCGGAGCTGGAGGATGTCGCCGATCATGTCAGGCATGCGATTGGGAAAAGAGACATGGCTAACGGATATGGGGGCGCAGTGAGAAAATCGCACGTAAACCAAATATGACCCGGTCTGGCGAATTCGAGTACTTTGAGATGGAGGGGTTGTGGAATGGGGGGGTTATAGCAAAGGATCAACATATATTAAAGAAACTACTACCGTTGATAATATTATCGGGAAGTAAGATGCCATGACCACAAAAGCAATAACAGGCAAAGTACTGCGGATATTCCCGCAGGACACGAACACAGACGAGATAATATCAGGGAAGTACAAGTATGATGAACTCGATCTGAACAAACTCGCAGTCCATACCTTTGAATCGATCGATCCGGATTTTTATACCGATAGCAAGCAGGTGAAGAATCCGATCATCGTTTCCGCACCGAATTTCGGGTGCGGTTCATCGAGAGAGCAGGCGCCGCAGGTAATAAAAGCGTGCGGTGTGGTATGCATCATTGCGGAATCGTTTGCTCGCATCTTTTACCGAAACGGGTTCAATATCGGACTGCCGCTGATCGAATGTGCCGGGGTTGCAGAAAAAATTCACAGGGGTGATGAACTCAGGATCGATTTTGAGAACGGATCGATCGGGAACCTGACAACCGGAGAAGAATACGATTTCAACCCGATTCCAGCATTCATGCAGGAGTTACTCGATGCAGGAGGATTGTTGAAGTATCTTAAGGAACGAGGAGGTTATGAAACCGATTAATGACCCTTACACCGTGCCGTATCAGGCAATATATGCTGTCGGAAACGATGACGATAGCCTTGTCGAGATCATCGAGTTTTCTCGCTGCTATGGCGGCTCTGCATGGGCACGATACCATTACGAAAAGAGCCCTCTGGTGATCGCAACAAAGGTGATCGGGAACACCATCCGATATCTGTGCCGGGTTGGCGAATGCGATCTCGTCCTTGAGCCATCGTATGCAGCAGCCGGCATCAAAACGGTTGCGGTGCATGATGATGAGATCGAGATCACGTATGCTGGTCTTGGCGGCGGCGGAGTTGGCGCAACCACCTGCCGTGCCGGAGCTTACGGTGTCACGAGGTATGAGATCAGCGAATCCGGTGGAGGGAAGGTTGGGAGCGGCACGATTGTTCTGCCACGACGGAGCCGGTTGATCGTGGGAATCGATGACACCGATTCAAAGGAGGTCGGCGCGACATGGTGTCTTGCGCATAACATCGCACGATCCATCGACTGCGATGCTGCCCGGTATCTGTCCCATTCGATCGTGCAGCTGCATCCGGTGCCTGCGAAGACACAGAACTGCGTCTCGACAGCACTTGAGTTTGCATGTCTGGGCGATGCGAAACCGACGCTTGCACAGATTCGTGATCTCCTGACCGAGTACTCGGTCTCTGATGAGACCGGCATGGTCTCGCTCTCTGTGTTCGATGGGTCGGTTCTTGCTGATTATGGAAGAGCATGCAAACGCGAGGTTTTGACGCGGGAATATGCGCTAAAATGTGCCAGAGATGCCGGCGCTGATGTCTGGCTCGATGGCAATGGAATCATCGGCGCGCTCGGCGCGACCCCTTATGCCGCGATGCCTGATGAGTCTGTGATGCTGTGAATATCTGTCGCGGCAAATATCCTCAGCAGATGCAGCAATCGAGCAATCGATCCATCATCAGTCGATCGTGATTCGGTCGAGCCATGCGATTAAATGTAACTATCGATGTTGATTTTGTTTTATACATTCATCAACAACTCCTCACTTTTTTATTTTTCTTGTCTCTGAAACCTGCGCTTTGACAAAGTTCAATTAATCGGCAGAACGGTATGCGGCATGATACCAGTTCGTTAAATACACATACCACCAATATCACAAATATGATCGAGTTTATCGTCAGAATCTTCGAATCGGTACCGCATCCGGTTGCAACCATACTGATTGCAGCGCTGCCGGTAGCAGAACTGAGAGGCGCGATTCCGATTGCAATATATGTATATGGCATGGATCCATGGATGGCATACATACTTGGAGTGATCGGAAATATGCTGCCGGTTGTGCCGCTTCTACTGTTTCTTGAATCGGTATCCAATTATCTGCGG
>PIXW01000187.1 GCA_003601535.1 ANME-2 cluster archaeon | reverse complement strand
ACATGCTGCCTGTGTCATCGAAGACGAAGACGATATCAGCCATCGAGCCACCGCCGGAGGTGATATCGGTAACGGTGATGTTTTCTTCTGTCAAATCCTCTTTGAGACAGAAGTTATCCATATCAAGCCCTCCAATCGTGGCACCGGTATCATCTGTAGCCGATGCATACACCGTGATGTACGGGAAACTTGATGAGTCGATCGAGTTGATGTTCACGGTTCCGGTATCAGGAGTTCCGGTGCTCGGGGTATATGTCACCGATGTATCGTCACTATATGTGTTGGTGTACGTCGTCGTGCCATCGCTGATCCGTGCGGAAGGCGTGTAATATGGTGGATCATTCAGATAGTTGTAATCGTATCTGATCGTCCCATCTTCGTACAGGATCGCCTCGAAGAGGTTCTTCCCAGCGGCGTTAGAATATGAATCGGTATACCACTCGATCACCACTCTGTTAGGGCTGGTCTTTGATTGGACCTCTATATAACAACTATCGTCCCATTGTGTCAGATCCCCCCAGTACGGAGCGATGCATCGTATATGGTATGGCGAATATCCTACATCATAATCCGGTGGGAATGTGATCACACCATTGGTGTCGATGATGATCTCTGCGTAATCCGTACCAAAGAACGTAAACGCCCATGGCATGGTATAGTTCAGGTACCAGTCGTCATATCCACCGGTCAATGAAGCATCAGCGTATGTAACCCCATCCCATGCATAAGCAGGGTAGTTTCTGGTGTATGTAACCCCGCTGCTAGTTGTACGCATGGACGCGTGTTCTGATTCTACCACCTCGGCTGGATAATTGGTTTCGGCGGCAGAAACGGTCGGTCTCGGTTTTGGCGTGTGTGGCACGTTATTAGGTTCTGCCATAGCGCCAAATGTCATTCCAATCAGCACCATGGCAACGATCAACGTCACAACAGTGCTTCGTAGTCTGTTCTTATTCATGTTATTCCCCCTATTTTAATTGCCAATAACATCGTATTGGCATAACACATCCAAATCCAGTGGATTTGTGATTGATACGCGCGGGCAGGTGTATACGGTGCAAACACCATTGTGCCAATCAGAATCCGTAATATGGATCTTAACCCAGCTGCCCCACATATAATATACTAACTTGTCTCTCAATAGATATATACGTTGTTGCGTCAGAGATGGTGTGCATTCGCAATGCCACTAGCTTAAGGAAACAATACAATAGAATCAATAAACTACATCCGATTGGCATTTTGTTATGAATCCACAAACGAGGTGTCAACCATGTTCCATTCTATCATCCGGAACTGGCAGACAAGCAATGATCGGATGTTATAGTTTCATATCTTAATCCATGAACACCAAGAGAGCCAACATGATCATCGGAATAGGGGCGAGACGCGGGGTCACCTGTCAGGAGGTGTGTGATGCAATCAGATCCGCGCTTCGTGATGCAGGCGTCGATTTCGATCGTGTACGGATGATCGCATCGTCACGGCTCAAAGAGAACGAGACCGGCATCAGGGATGCGGTAAGAATACTGGGACGCGAGATCGTGTTTCTGGATGACGAGACGATCAATACATGCACGCCACCCTCTCCGTCTGCGGCGAGCAGATTCAATCTCGTTGGCGTGGCAGAGCCGTGTGCACTTGCGCTCTCCGAAAAGAAGGATTTGATACTGGAAAAGAGAAGATATGGACGGGTCACCATCGCAATTGCACGGTGATTATGTGATCCTCTGTCCCAGAGCCGATCACGCACGAAAACTATATCTCTTAACAGAACAGACCAATCATCAGATGAAACGGCTGATATCGATACTGCTTGTGCTTCTGGCACTGACCATGCCTCTGGCATCGGCAGACTGCGTGCACGTCACCCAGACGACCATGCAGTTTCAGGGCGCGGATGCGATATTCACACTCAATTATGATCTCGATTTTCTTGCAAAGGTTTATATCTGGGCTCTGGGCAGTGCAAATGTGGTGCCTGAGATCGAGGCGCGGTTCACGTCATTTGACAACGTTACGATAGAGAAACTGGACTATAACGAGGCGGTCGTGATCGCGAAAAACGTTTCATACTACAATGACGGGTACTATTTCCATAACTCACATGATTTTGGCATGACGATCGAGAAACTGGTCGTGGATACACCTGATGGATCGCCAAGAACATGCTGGAATATCAACAGGACGCCAAATATATTTTACGAGGATGTCTGGGACTGAATCGCATTTTGCCATCCCATAATCCTCTTCTTACTGATCCTGGTCAGTTTACCGGATAATTCTTCGGCATCGGCAGCAGCCAGATCGTCCGGTGTCTTTATGCCGGCAGATTGTAGCTGCTTTGCTATCGCTTCTCCTATTCCTGCGATGCCGGTTAACTTCCCGGCAGATGTTTTCTTAACACCGGTCTTTCTATTCGTTTTATTAGCTTTTTTCTCTTTCTGATTCTTCTGCAACTCGATGTAGCTGCAATACGGGCATCCGATCTCCCATGGACGGGCTCCTTCTTTCACAACAGAGACATGATGTAACCCGTGCTTCTCGCAGATCGTGTCGGTTATGACCAGCTCCCCGTATCGCGGCGGCGGGAGTGGGAGCGTGAACTTGCAGTTCTGGTCAGGGTTTGTGCATTTGATAAATCTGCCGCCGCTTCTCGATATCTTGACAACGAGATCGGATCTGCATTCGGGGCAGGGTCCTACGACCGGATCGTTTCCAGATTTTTCGGCTGCCTCCCACTTGAGATAATTACAGTACGGACACCCGATCTCGATTGGGCGTTTTCCGGATCTTGCAATCATTAAGTGGTGCAGATTGTGCTCCTCGCAGACTTTGTCGGTTACAACCACCATTCCGTACTTCGAGGATGGAATCGAGAGCGTGAACTCGCAGTCAGGATAGTTGGTGCATCCGATGAACATGCCGAACCGTGATGGGCGCACCACCATATCAGAGCCGCACTCTGGGCAGGGTCCGACTACGGTGTCGGTGTACAGCCCGTCCCGCAGATCACCCGCGATCTTCTCCTTATTTTTTACCAGATCATCAAAGATGGAGTCGAGCATATCTTTTGATTCTTTTACCACCTCTTCTTCTTTTATTTTTCCATCTGCTATGTCAGACATATCTTTTTCGAGTTTGCTTGTCATGTCAGGCACTACAACCATTTTAGCGTACTTCTCCAGCGTGTCAACTACCGAATAAGCAGTTTTTGTTGGCTGGATCGGAGTTCCGTGAACATAAGCCCGGTTGTACAATTTCTGGATGATCTCATGGCGGGTTGATTTGGTTCCGAGCCCGAGATTCTCCATCACCTTGATCAATCTTGCCTGACCGTACCTTGCTGGTGGTTTCGTGGTCTTGCTCTCGATATTGAACTTCGTTATGCCCAGTACCTGCCCAACCTCCAGATCCGGCAGTATGCGATCCTCTGATTCGTGATATGGGTAGTAGTATCTCCACCCTGGTTCGATCAATACCGCTCCGTTTGCTACAAAATCCTCGCCTTTTATATCGATTGTGACCCTGAGCGTCTTCCATACGGAAGCATCTGCGAACGTGGCAAAGAATCTCCGGACAACCAGTTCATAAATCTTCCATTCATCATCTTTCAGTTGTTTTCTCTTCGCGAGCGATACCGGATGTATCGGTGGGTGATCTGTCGTTTCCTTCTTTCCAGCAGTTGGTTTAAGTGGTGTTTTTAGCAATTTTGATGCGTATTCTTTGAATTCACTTTTAAGAAACATCGATACAAGAGATTTCAGGTCAATACTCTCTGGATAAACGGTATTGTCAGTTCGAGGATAGGATATAAATCCATTCGAATACAGATTTTCTGCAATCCGCATCGCATTTGCAGGGCTGGTTCCAATTCTGCTCGCTTCTCTGATGAATTCGGTTGTATTAAACGGCGTCGGAGGTTTCTCTGTACGTTCTCCTCTCTTTACATCCGAAACCGTTCCGGACTTTGCATCCTTGATTCTCGAGAATAGCTGGTCCAATTCCTCCTTATCCCAGAAACGAGCCTTTCTGTGCTTTGACGTAAATCCTTCCTGGTGGAGGGCATACAGTTCCCAGTATGGTTTCGGAACGAATGCATCCCTCTCCTTCTCCCGATCCACGATCAATGCGAGTGTTGGCGATTGGACTCTGCCTGCAGATAAAAATCGCTTTCCAAGTCGCTTTGATGTAACCGAGAGATATCTGGTCAGTGCAGCACCCCATATCAGATCGATGATCTGGCGTGACTCTCCTGCCGCCGCAAGATTGAAATCTATCGGACCGAGATTTTTAAACGCATTCTTGATCTCGGATGCCGTGATCGCGCTGTACCGAGCTCTTTTTGCTTTAATCCCAGGATTTGCCTTTTTTATTATATTCAAAGCCTCTACACCGATCAACTCCCCTTCTCTATCATAATCGGTCGCTATCGTTACGGTATCAGATTTTTTTCCGAGTGTTCTCAGTGCCGATACGATCTTGCTATTCCTTTTGTCAGGAACTGTTATGATATCAGCATGAATAAGATCACGTGCATCTGTCTTCTGCCAGCTATTGTACTCAGCAGGGAAATCAAGACCAACCACATGTCCGCTGAGCCCGATCACCACGTTGTCTCCTGATTCGTAGGTATTAACTCCATTTACCCTAACCATCTTTGCAGTTCCTCCGAATAGTATACCTGCAATCCTTTTTGCAGTATTGTGTTTCTCTGTGATAATCAGGTGCATGATGCCATGTTGTGGATATGTGATATATATGTGTTATGAGACAGGGACCGTGAACCGGACAGTGCTACCCTCTCCCTTCTTGCTCTCTGCCCAGATTCTTCCGCCATGCAGTTCGACGATCGCCTTTGCTGTCGAGAGCCCGAGACCGGTTCCATTCGATGCGGCATCCACCTTGTAGAACCGATCAAATATCTTATCGATCGCATCATCAGGAATACCGGTACCGGTATCCGAAACCGATACGAGCAGTTCGTGGTCTCTGGCATCGGCGGTTATGGAGATACTGCCATCCGATGTGAATTTTATTGCATTACTAATGATATTTGTAAATGCATGGGTCAACCGCTCCGGGTCGCCAAGAATCACAGGAAGATCCGGCGATATCTCTTTAACCAACCGGATTCCTTTGAGCTCGGTTGTCGGCTGCATATATTCGGTTACATTATCGATGATGTCGCTGAATGATATTCTTTCCTTCTTTAATGAGATGTTCCCGGTTTCGAGATTGGTAAGTTCGATGATATCGATGATCATCCGTGTGATACGGTCGATTTCATGATTTATAGCATCCAGACTATCTTTTTGCTGCTTTGTTATCCTGCCGAGATGCTGATCCCGGAGGAGTTCAACATGCCCATCGATCGATGTCAATGGAATGCGCAGCTCTTCTACGGTTCTGGCAAAGAACTCATTTTTATCCAGGTCTACCTGTTTCAATTCGCTATTTTCGGTAACCAGTTCATTGATGCGTTCTGATGCACGTTCCAGTTCAACTTCTTCATCCGGCGTGCGCTTTTGCATGTTATATCCGGCATATCCGAGCAGAATCAGTGTGATCAGCCATATTCCGAGCAGCAGCATCGCGTCTGATAAAAGGATGGTGCTCGCAACCGCAATAGCCATCGTTCCAATGAGTATCAGTATCAGTCCTGTGCGTGGGATAGTGTACATCGATTATCACCTTGACATATTTGTTTACAAGTACTGGTTCAATCTAATTATACCTATCGGACTGGTATGTGATGCCAACGGCATGAAAAAGAGATGGCTCTCTGATGAGCGACTGAAGGCGATTT
>PIXW01000186.1 GCA_003601535.1 ANME-2 cluster archaeon | reverse complement strand
GTTTATTCGGATTATGGAGAGGATACCGATGGAGATGGGTTGTATGACTATCTAACAATCGAGGTCGGCGTGAATGTGAGAGAAGCTGGCGACTATCAAATAAATGGAGCGTTGTATGACCGTTATGGAGGTCATATCGGATGGGCATACAACTCCACGTATCTGAATACGGGAAACCAGACCGTACAACTCGATTTCGATGGAATTGCGATCAGACAGAACGAAGTTAACGGAACTTATGACCTCAGATACCTTTATCTGTACGATGACGACCGGAATCAGCTCGATTACATAAACAATGCATACACCACAACGCATTACAATTACACCGAGTTCCAGAGACCACCAGTAGAATATGCACCACCCGCCATCATCTCGTGGTGCAACGACAAGACGAACGACGACTCGCTCCACATAACGCTGAACGAGTCCGAGTCCGTACGCTTCAACGCAACAGCCAACCAGACCATCACAACATGGAACTGGTTCAACAACGGAGTGGCTCAGCCCGATAACAACGACTACTACATAGCAAGCTGGAGCGTCAACGGAACCTACACCGTCTCTGTGAATGCAACGAACGCAAACGGAACATCGGATACGAAGACATGGACGATCACAGTCAGCGGTTGTGACTACGATCCCGCAGACACCAACCAGGATTGCGTTGTGGACATGATGGAACTGATGACTCATATCAGCAAATGGAAGAGCGGTGAAGTCGGAATGATGGAACTGATGACGAGTATTGGCAGATGGAAATTAGGAACAGGAGGATACTGTTAGTATTAAAGGAGGTTTAAGAAATGAAAAGAAACTTAATTCAAGGAACGTTGCTGCTACTGTTTGCACTGATTGTTTGCATATCATCGGCAGCAGCAGAAGATACAGTCACCAGAGACCTGCCATCCACCGCGGATGCAGGTACTGCGATTGCAGTCAATCTCACTGTAGATGTCGAATCCGGTGCGACATTCTACGCAATCGATGAGACCGTACCAACCGGATGGACTGTCGCAAGTGCTACAAGCGGAGGAGATTACACCGCTGAAGCAGGACATGTCAAGTGGGTTCTGACCAGCGGAGCAACTGACACCGTGTATTCGTACACCGTTTTGGTTCCAGCAAATGCATCAGGCACGTACACGTTTGACGGCATCTACGCGTTCGAAGGCATGGCTGCTGAAGCAACTATTTTGGGAGACACCACTGTGAATGTTAGCGTATCCCCACCTACGCTCGTAACCTACACCATAACGAACACGACGATCACACCACCGCAGACCACAAGCATCGATGTCAGATTCTCTGAGCGGGTGAGTGCAATCATCAAGATCGAGGATGCGAGCGGCAACCTCGTAAACGAGTTGTACACCAGCACTGGTGTAACGGATCCAACTCCAAAGACATGGGACGGCACATACACCAACGGTACGACCGTGCCAGACGGCACATACACTGTGAACGTATCCGGAGTAAGCACGACAACAGGGCTCAGTGTGGTTGATACATCGAAGACTATTGATGTATCCCCACCAAACTATCCACCTGTCGCGTCATTCACCTTCTCGCCTTCATATCCGGTCACGGGTCAGATTGTGTCTTTTGACGCTTCTGGCTCTTATGACCCGGATGGCGGAAACATAACTGGATATTGGTGGAATATCAGTGGAACCGTTTATACTGTGCCGGTTTTTAATCACACGTTTACGACACCTGGGTTGAAGTATTGTGGTCTGATGGTTACGGATGATGAGGGTAACACGAACAATTCAGCAAAGTGGGTAAATGTGAATGTCACGACAGAAACCCCCACCGTGAGTATCGGAAGTGCAGAGGGCAGCGTTGGCGATACCGTGAATGTGTCGATCAATATCGCTAACGCAACGAGGATAGGTGCTATGGATATCAGCGCGACATACGATCCAGGCATCCTGAATGCAACGAATGTTGCGAGTGGATCGATGATCGAGGACTTACCTGCACCGCTCGTGGCATGTAGTCTGATTCCTGGTGCGATAAACATCAGTTTTGTGACATACCCTGATGCGATTGATGGCGATGGCGAGTTGTTTGTCGTGACATTCGATGTAGTCGGTGGCGACAATGGCGAATCGTCCGTACTTGACATAGAGGCTGATGCATACACAACGGATGTGCCACCGCAGTACGTGTCTGTGGGCACGGCTGATGGTTCGTTTGTGGTGAATAGCCCAGCAGTCTCAACAGTCTCTTTCGATCCATTGAACTCCAGGACATACATGGGTTCAACCACCACTGTAAATCTAACACTCGACAGCGTTCCGGATGGTCTATCAGGATACAACCTGACCGTATCGTTATCGAATCAGAGCATAGCAGAGATCATATCAGTAAGTTTCCCGGCATGGGTTACCCTGCATGACAATTCCACACCTCCTGCAGATTCGGTCTGGCTGAAGGCTGCGGACATGGTGGACAATGTGGGACGTGGTGATACGAATATCTCACTTGGCACACTGACGATCAGGGGTGACGCTGCTGGAGTGTGTGACATCATGGTGACGGTTACAGGTATGGATGATGATGATGGCGATCCGATCAATCCAGGCACGGTATCAGGCACGATCAATGTGACGAGCGTCATTCCACTTCCCGACCATGACAATCCACCGACAGACCCGGACAGCGATGGGTTTTACGAGGATCTGAATGGCAACGGCAGAATCGACTTCGATGATGTTGTTCAATACTTCAAGTATATGGAGTGGATAGCGGAAAATGAGCCAGTTTCTTGCTTCGATTTCAATTCTAACGGAAGAATTGACTTCGATGACATAGCGGAATTGTTTGGAGAGGTATAGGTATGCAATATCAACGCTGGGTCGGGGTGGATAGAACGACAACCGATGGAATAATGGAGCGGTAGCCGGCATCTGGAACGTCTTGATAGTAGTAAACAATCCGAATGGTGCGGATGGATCCGGAACGTGATAGAAGTACCAGATACAATCGCCCACGCCCCATCCTCGCAGTCACTGGCACATCCTCTGTGCGTCAGGTATCGCACCGGTCAGACTGCATGAAATACGCCGGCATAAAAGGAGCCATAAGGCCGAGAATATCATAAACCCTTTGAAACGCCAGCAGCTACAGAGGTGTCCGTAAACGGCACCGCCATGATATAGCTGGCTGCAACGAGAACGATCGCAGCCGGCATCCGCAGGTTCGGGGCTCTTCCGGATAGTTCGACGAATGACCGGTCCCGGGTTTGTCAGCGGGTTTACCATGATGCTTACGATCGTTCTTGTTTGATATATGAGTTACTGCC
>PIXW01000185.1 GCA_003601535.1 ANME-2 cluster archaeon | reverse complement strand
TAAAAATCTTTAAAACATTCGTCAATACCAGAATTTCGTAACATCCTTACTACACCGTAAACCTTTTATAGAAGTACTATCACTGATTTCTTGACCTTGTTATTATCCAGGGTCACTACACGAATAAAGTGAGGTATGATAAAAAATGGCAGGACAACTTGGAGGACAGCCAATATTCATTTTGCGTGAAGGAAGCGAGAGAACACGCGGAAAAGATGCGCAGAACTCGAACATCATGGCTGCAAAAGCAGTCGCTGCTGCGGTACGCACCACGCTTGGGCCAAAAGGAATGGACAAGATGCTTGTGGACTCACTCGGCGATATCGTCATCACCAATGATGGCGTCACCATCTTAAAAGAGATGGATATCGAACATCCCGCAGCAAAGATGGTCGTGGAGGTTTCAAAGACACAGGACGATGAGGTTGGAGATGGTACGACATCTGCTGCTGTTCTGACTGGCGAATTACTTAAGATGTCAGAGGAACTGCTGGACAAGGATGTGCATCCAACGATCATCGCATCAGGTTACAGGCTTGCGGCAATGAAAGCCGATGAGATACTGGCATCGATCGCGACCGATGTCTCACCAGATGATGAACAGATGCTCATCGATATCGCAAACACCGCGATGACAGGAAAAGGAGTCGAAGGAGCAAGGGACAAACTTGCCAAACTCTGTGTCGATTCTGTTCGATCGGTTGCAGAGGATACCGACGGCAAGATGGTTGTCGATATCGAGAACATCAAGGTTGAAAAGAAGGTTGGTGGCGGTGTCGAGGATTCCGAACTGATCAGTGGAATGATCATCGACAAGGAGCGGGTACATCCGAATATGCCAAAGAAGATCGAGAATGCAAAGATCGCACTCTTGAGCACAGCAATCGAACTGAAGGACACTGAGGTCGATGCAGAGATTCAGATTACATCACCTGACCAGCTTCAGTCATTCCTGGATCAGGAAGAGAAGATGCTGCGGGACATGGTCGGGAAAGTGGTAGACAGCGGTGCAAACGTCATCTTCTGCCAGAAGGGGATCGATGACATGGCACAGCATTTCCTCGCGAAAGCAGGGGTTATGGCTGTTCGCAGGGTCAAGAAGAGCGACATCGACAAACTATCCAAAGCGACCGGTGCAAAGAACATCACGAATCTCGATGAGATCGAGAAGAGCGATCTTGGCACTGCAGATCTGGTCGAGGAGCGGAAGATCGGCGGCGGAAACATGATCTTCGTCACCGGATGCAAGAATCCGATGGCAGTCTCGCTGATACTGCGCGGCGGAACCGAGCATGTAGTTGATGGACTTGAGCGTGCGCTGCATGATGCTCTGCGTGTTGTGGGCGTTACGATAGAGGATGGGAAACTTGTAGCAGGCGGCGGCTCGCCAGAGGTCGAACTCTCACTGAGACTGCGTGAGTATGCGAACAGTCTGACAGGCAGGGAACAGCTGGCAGTGGGTGCATTCGCAGACGCTCTCGAGATCATCCCGAGAACACTCGCTGAGAATGCAGGGCTTGATCCGATCGATAAACTGGTCGAGATGACGAGCCAGCACAAGGACGGCAATATTCATGCAGGACTCAATGTATACACAGGTGAGGTCATTGATATGTGGAAAGCCGGAATTGTTGAGCCCCTGCGTGTCAAAACACAGGCAATCAGTTCTGCTGCGGAATCCGCGGTAATGATCCTGCGGATCGATGATGTGATCGCATCCAAGGGAGAAGCGATGCCACCAGGCGGCGGTGGTATGCCACCAGGCGGCATGGAAGGCATGGGTGGCATGGAAGGTATGTACTAAAAGCGCGGGAATCCCCCGTGCTCTTCTATTTTTTCTACGCGGAAGAATTTTTGAAGCGGAGATATTATCAGAAACGAATACGATAGATCACTGGCTGTCTGTGACGTTGGATCCGTTTAAGAACCCCGTATAATATTTGGGCAGGTGCACGATCTTTAAGTGAAAACACTCGGATTTTGTGGCAGGCAAATTCGTGTGCATTTGCCGTCATCCGTGATCTCTTGGTGCTGATTTTATCACGGACGCCATGAATCAAGGGGACTGTCACATTACGTGGTGTTGAGTTGAAATTCGTCTGTTTTCGTTTGCCCACATCCGAAGCAGTCGGCACGAGATTTGAATGAACAGCATCTTCAAAACGACGCCAACACCAGATGGCGTGACAGCCTCGAATCAAGAAAACTATTAATACCAGAGTTAGCAGTCATGTTAGTACAGATGACTCACCGCGTTGCGATCGTTTTCGATTCATCAGGTACATTGATGCATACGTACAGGGTGGCAAAGGATATCAGAACAGGAGAGATGTTGTATGACACGGTCACTCTACATCTGGTTCGCAGGTCGCAGGCACTCGTTGCTATCGACACGCCTCCGGATGTGGTGTTCAACCACCCACCAGACCAGACTCTGCAGCAGTTTCTTGCAGAAAATAATATCAATATAAATATCGGCTGCGCGAGCGATGATATCACAACCGACGATGTCAGGAATATGCTGGATTGTGGTTCAGGGGATGCTCATGTCTCCGATCTCTGTGATGTGTTGTCAGCAGTGAGAAAAAAGTGCAAAAACGTCTTATACATCGGAACCGGATTTGTCATCGACGTACCAACAGGAGCGATTGAATATGTGGTATGCTCAGGCGGAAAACTGTTTGACGACGTAGAATCTACGATAGCCCAACTCAAGGGTTGCGCAGACATCTACATCGCATCAGGCGACAGTATGCGAAATCTATCGGTTCTTGCGGAGCATCTGAACATTCCACGGGAGAATGTGTTTCCGGTAGCAACCCCGATCATAAAGGAACGTCTGGTCAAGGATCTCAAGGAACACTATGACTGCGTGGTCATGGTCGGCGATGAGATCAACGACCTCCGTGCGATCAGAGCAGCGGATGTCGGGGTGCTGACGATGCAGCAGTGTTCTGATAAGTTGAAAAAATTATGCGATGCTGCGGATATAATTATACCTGACATATCAGAACTTCCACATGCCATTCGAAAATGGAATCGTAGATCTGCTATAGACGATGCGGTTATATACCAAAACAGTCCACTCAAAACAGATGACTAACACCCTGAATCTCGATTACAAAAAACTTGGGTTAAAAGCCGGACTGGAGATTCACCAGCAACTTGACACAAAACATAAACTGTTCTGCAGATGCCCGACACTATTAAGAGACACAAACGAATCGAATTATGAGTTTTATCGTTATCTGCGGCCGACACAGAGCGAGATGGGGAAAACAGATCGGGCAGCGCTTGAAGAGGCAAAAATCATCCGGAAGTTCATATACAAGGCATATCCGAGCACCTGTCTTGTTGAGAACGATGAAGAGCCGCCGCGCGAATTGAATGAGGAGGCGATCGATATCACGCTCACAATCGCCAGATTATTCAATATGACTCCTGTCGATCTGATCCATACCATGCGCAAGATCGTGATCGACGGCTCAAACACCACAGGATTCCAGCGCACATCACTCGTTGCAACCGGTGGATACTTCGAGACGTCGCAGGGCAGGGTTGGCGTGGATGTGCTGTGCCTCGAAGAGGAGGCTTGCCAGCGGGTTGAGGAGAGGAAAGGTGCGGTCGTATTCTCGCTGGACCGTCTGGGAATTCCCCTGGTTGAGATTGGCACCGCTCCTGACATCACAACGCCAGCCCATGCAAGAGAGTCTGCCGAGCAGATCGGAATGATCCTCCGGTCAACTGGTGCTGTGAAGCGGGGAATCGGAACGATCCGGCAGGATATCAACATCTCGATCGCAGAGGGTGCAAGGGTTGAGGTAAAGGGGGTTCAGGAGCTTGATCTGATCGAGACGATCGTGGAGTATGAAGCACTGCGTCAGAGCAGACTGCTTGAGATAAGAGATGAACTGCGAGAGAGGAATGCATCTGTTGGTGAGATCGCGGATGTGACGCATATCTTTCAAAATACCAGATCTCCGATCATCAAACGCGCAATCAGGAAAGGATGCGTGCTTGCTCTACGTCTTCACGGGTTTGCAGGTATGGTTGGAAAGGAGATTCAGCCGGGCAGACGTCTCGGATCGGAATTCTCGGATCGAGCAAAGAAAGCAGGGGTTGGCGGGATATTTCACACCGATGAACTGCCTGCGTATGGAATCACAGAGGAGGAGGTTCTGGCATTGCGCACTGCTGCTGGCGCAGAGCCAGGGGATTGTGTTGTTATCGTCGCTGATATGCGCGATCAGGCGGTTGCTGCATTAGGTGAAGTTAGGGCGAGAGCAGAGCAGGCGATGATCGGTATTCCCGATGAGACGCGAAAAATGCTTGCGGATGGCAGTACCGCATATCTGCGACCGCTCCCGGGCGCAGCGCGGATGTACCCTGAGACCGATGTTCCGCCAGTTCCGATATCCGGAAGAATCGATAAAATAACCGTCCCTGAGTTGCTCTCTGATAAAAAAAATCGTTATATCCGGGAATACAAACTTTCAGAGGATCTGGCGCAGAAGATAGTATATTCCAGATATCTGAACGTCTTTGAAGATGTCATAAATTCGGTTGCTGTGGATGCTACACTGGTGGTGCGAACCCTGACCGCGACCCTGACCGAACTGCGAAAGGAAGGCATTCCAATCGAACAATTAAAAAATAAACACTTTTTAGAGTTATTCGGATTAATATCGGATGGCACGATTGCAAAGGAAGGGATCATCGATACATTGCGTCTGCTTGCAAAAGAGCCTGATCGTACGGTTGCGGATGTGGCAGCAAGCCTCGGTCTCACCGGTATGACTGAGGAACAGATCGAGCGTGTGATCGCAGCGGTTGTTTCCGAGCGGAGTGATTTTGTCCACGAACGTGGAGAGGGCGCACTCGGTCCGCTGATGGGGGTGGTGATGCAGAACCTGCGCGGCAGAGCGGATGGCAAGCTGATCAGCAGAATACTTACAGAAAAGATCAGGGAGGAGTTACTATAATCAGCGTGGATCGATACAAATGCGGATACTGCGGCGCATGTGTTTCAGTGTGCCCGGTCGGAGCGATTGAACTGATCGAGACATGGGTTGAGATAGCAGAGAACTGCACCGAATGCGGGGCATGTGCCAGAGTATGTCCTATCGGAGCAATCGAGGTGCTGAAATGAAGGATCGATACGATGTCATCGTTGTTGGTGCTGGACCTGCTGGCTCTATCGCTGCAAAGACCATTGCCACGCACGGGCTCGATGTGCTGATGATCGAAAAGAGGCAGGAGATTGGAGATCCTGTCAGATGTGCGGAAGGTGTCGGGAAACCGCAGATCAAAAAGCATATAAAGCCTGATGAACGGTGGATCGCAGCTGAGGTCAGAGGCTCCCGAATCTTTGCTCCGGATGGCACCATGGTTGAACTATCAGAGGATCTCTCAGGAGCAGAGGTCGGATATGTGCTCGAACGCAAGGTGTTTGACCGTGCGCTTGCCGATGAGGCAGCACTTGCCGGAGCAGAGATATCTGTCAAAACACGGGCAACAGATCTCATCATCAAGGACGGTTTTGTCAAAGGTATCACCGCTCTGCATATAGGCGGGGAACAGAAGATTCACGCGGATATCGTGATCGGTGCGGACGGTGTCGAATCCAAGATCGGACGGTGGGCAGGTATCAATACTACGCTTCCGGCTTCCGGTATCGAGACATGCGCACAGTTCCTTGTTGCGGATATCGATATCGATCAGGATCGTTGTGAATTCTATCTTGGCAGCACGATAGCACCGGCAGGATACGCATGGGTCTTTCCGAAAGGCGAACGGTGCGCAAATATCGGACTTGGCATCAGCGGTGACGTACATGCGGCACGTCCGGTCGATCTGCTCAAAAATTTTGTCCGGACACGATACAATGATGGTAAGATCATTGAATTCGTGGTCGGCGGCGTTCCAACATCAGGTCCGCTGGAGCAGACGGTCGCTTCCGGCTTGATGCTGGCAGGCGATGCGGCACGCCAGTCAGATCCGCTCACAGGTGGCGGCATCATCAATGCGATGGATGCGGGAAAGATCGCAGGAGATGTTGCTGCTCATGCGATCGAGGAGGGG
>PIXW01000184.1 GCA_003601535.1 ANME-2 cluster archaeon | reverse complement strand
GTTCGTATTTACTTCTGATGGTTTCTATGTTTACCATAATAATACTAGGGTCACAGAACCTATTAAATGTTCAGGTTATTCGTGCGCGGTTACTAAGACCCATCTTCAATTTCTCTTCATAGATCACTTTTTGCATTTTTCATCCCCCATATCAATTATATAAATAGTATTATTTCTCAAGCATATTTCTGGCGATCTCCGCACCATACTCCCGGCATTCGTCCAGTGCGGGACCTGATGGTTTTCCAAGGATCCGCAGAACCTCCATCTGCTCCATGTTGCAGTCTTTTAGCACCCGCTTGAGCGTCTTGGGAGCTTCTCCACTGTGCCCATAAGCTCCGAAGGTTGCGCAGACCAATCCTTCCAGATCGACATCCTTCTGCAACAGCTCTGGTATTGTTCGTCCCTGTCCCGTAGACGATTACGAGTTTTGGTTTTGAGTCGGTCATGGTGCTCGCCCCTCCTGCCCCCTTTGCCCCTAAAAAATTAGAGATGCCCCACACTTACGTTATGGAGCATCTGGATAGTATCTTTGACGCAACCGCCGATGCATCTTCGAGTGGAAAGTCATCAGGCGTTAGCGTCTCTGCGAGTTCATCAAAGTGCGTCTCTTTGCCGCCGACCCTGCATGCCATCATGGTTCCAGGCGGGAAGAGATTCTTTAGCTCGTTCTTGTCTTTCACAGGGAACTTGACTGCCGCGTCTTTCAGCATTTCAACGATCTCGATCTTGAGTTCCTCGATCTCGCCAATTGCTCCCTGCGTTGGTTCCTCATGTGCAAGTTTATGTTCTTCAGCCATTTTGATCACCTTTCGGGGTACTCAATTATCCGATCCGTAATAAGCGTTTTGGTGACTTATTTGCACGGTACAATCGACATCGGATGGTGGTTTTACGAATATCGCATCAAGTCCATCAATTCTTGAGGATATTCGAACGATACGTTTTTAAAGTTGTATTGTAAAGGGGAGCAGAACGCGCGTAAAGCGTACAGATCCCGCGCGTATCAGGATGTTTGACAGCTAGATGCAGGCGGATTCCTTAAATATCCTGCAAACGCGCATTGGAGGTGTTGTAATTGGCTAAACTGGCTGTAATCTACGGAACCGGAACCGGTCACACCGGAGAGATGGCAGAACAGATAGATGGCGGGGCAAGGTCTGAGGGTCTTGAGACTGAAGTGATACTGCTCGGTAACGTGACCGAGAATGTGCCCGGCGGCGGGCGCACAACGAGTGTGGATGACGCGCTCGCGATCATGGACTCGGCGGATGCCGTTGCGATCGGCTCATCAACATATAATATGTTGCCGGTCGTCTTTGTGGCGCAATTACTTGAGAAGGCTGGAAGCCTTGATCTGGATGGCAAGGTCGGGGCAGCATTCGGACCTTATCAGAGCCCGCCCGAAAGCGGTCGGGATCGTAATCGATGCCATGAAGGGATGAGGCATGGATGTAATAGAACACGGGTTGCAGGTATCAGGTGCGATCACCAGCAAGATAAAACAGGAGTCAAGGGAGCTTGGCGAAAGCATTGCAAGAGCACTTTCCGAAGAGAGTTAGGAGGTGAGTAAGATGGATAAGATCACAGATGACGTAAAGAAGGTTCTTGAGAAGATCGGATGGGGCTCGGTTGCCACAGCATCAAAGGACGGTGTGCCGAATGTCTCACCAAAAGGCAGCTTCAAGATCGTTGATGAGCAGACGATCCGGTTTGCGGATATCTTCTCAGAACACACCAGAAAGAACCTCTCTGAGAACCCAGGGGTCGCAATCGACATCGTGGACGCAGAGACCGCATCAGGATATCAGCTCAAGGGAACCGCAACACTTGCAGATAGCGGACCTGCCTTTGATGCGGCAAAGGAAGAGCTTGCCAAGATGGGGTTTCCAGCGCCGAAGAATCTCGTCACTGTTACGGTTACCGAGGTATACAGCGTGAAGCCCGGAGGCGGATAGAGTCATGGAAAAGACGCTTGAGAACCTGACAAAAGCCTTCATCGGCGAGAGTCAGGCACGGAACCGGTACACATTCTATGCGAAGGTTGCAACGAAGGAGGGCTTCGAGCAGATCGCGGAAATCTTCCTTCTGACAGCGGAGAACGAACGGGAACATGCGAAGTGGCTATTTCGGATGATCGATGAACTCCGGCAGAAGATTCCTGAAAAACCGGATGAGATCAATGTTGAAGCCGCTGCTCCGCTTACGCTTGGCACAACCGCTGAGAACCTCGCCGCAGCGATCGCTGGTGAGAACTACGAGACCACGACGATGTATCCGGAGTTTGCAGACGTCGCAGAAAGCGAAGGACTGGACCGGATTGCCAGCAGACTTCGATCGATAGCAATTGCAGAGTCGCATCACGAAGAGCGGTACAGGAAACTGCTTGCAACGGTCGATGCGGATACAGTCTTTACGAAGGATACGAATGTCGCGTGGGTCTGCAGAAAGTGCGGATACGTGCACGAGGGCAGGGAACCGCCTGTCGAGTGTCCGTCGTGCGACCATCCGAGAGAGTACTTCGAGATCAGGTGTGAAGAATACTGAATAGGAGGTGGATATGACAGCTAAAGGAGGAGTTTACAGATGTAGCATCTGTGAGAATGTTGTTGAGGTAATAGAGGCAGGAGACGGAGAGCTGGTCTGCTGTGGCGTCCCGATGGAGCTGGTTACATGACGAACTATCGCTGCACAATGTGCGGATACCTGTACCGCCCGGAGAAAGGCGATCCGGATAACGGAATCGAACCTGGAACAGTGTTTGAGGATCTGCCAGACGACTGGAAGTGCCCATCCTGTGGTGTCGGAAAGGAGTTCTTCAAACCTGTGGACTAAAGAATATGAATGAGGTATAAACAATGGTTGAAGAAGCAATCAACGGACAGTTCCTGCGAGTGAACAGAGCAGCGAACCTGATGAATCTGACCGAACTTGAGAAGAAGCATCTGCCGCATATCAGCATACCTGTGAAGGTTGCGGCACGGGAGCCGTTTGACATCGAAGTAGAGGTCGGCGGGATGCTCAAGCACCCGAATGAGCCGGGACATCACATACAGTGGATCGAGCTGTATGCAGAGGACGTATTCCTGGCACGGATAGACTTAACCCCGCAACTCACCGAGCCAAAGACCGTCTTCACGGTCAGGCTCGACAACGTGGGATATGTCAAACTGCGTGCGGTCTCGCGCTGCAACCTGCACGGACTCTGGGAAGTTGCCGGAACCGTAACGGTATTGCCACCTGGAACATCGGTTGCACACGACAACAAGGTTGCATGCCTCACATGCGGGCAGATGACGTTTGTCGAAGGCGACAACCCTGAAACCTGCTGGTTCTGCGGCGAGCACGAGGCAGAGAACTTCGCGGGCTGCTGAAGAGGTCAGGAGGTTAATGAGATGACCAGCTGGAAATGCTCAAATTGTGGGTATACACTGGAGGCGGATGCGCCGCCGGAACAGTGCCCATCATGCGGCGAGAGATGCGATTTCATCGATGTCAGCTGCTACATTCCAGAGTGTGACATCGGCGGCGGGGTCGATGAGCGGCTGTAAGAGAATGTGAAGAAAATAGGAGGTATGTAACAATGGGAAAACAGATTGTAGAGAATATCAGCAAGAAGATCGGGTTTACCCCGGATATCATGAAGACGATTGGAGAGATCGATCCATCCTTTTTGAGGATGTATCAGAAGTGTGATGAGGGTGTACTGCATGATGGTGCGCTCTCTGTGAAGACGAAGACGCTGATGGCACTCGCCGCGGTTGCTGCACAGCGGTGTGAGCCCTGTGTGGAATCGCAGATGCGAAACGCCATCAAGAACGGAGCAACAAAGGAAGAGATCATAGAGACGCTCGAGGTCGTGTTCATGACGTCCGGTGCCCCTGGTGTTGCGATGTTCCGGAATGCGCTGAAACAACTGAAAGACTGAACAGGAAGAGGCGATGGGTATGGAAGAAGAAACCACAGCAGAACAGGTACAGGCACGCCCGATGCTTCATCTGGGGGAGACTGCCCCTGATTTTGAGGCTGTGACCACTCACGGACCGATAAAACTCTCCGACTACAAGGGAGAGTGGGTCATCCTCTTCTCGCATCCGGCAGACTTCACGCCGGTCTGTACAACAGAGTTCATGAGCTTTGCAAAGATACACCCGGAACTTGAGAAACGTGGCGTCAAGCTGATCGGACTCAGCGTTGACAGCGTCCACTCGCATATCGCATGGGTGCGGAACATCGAGGAGAAGATGGGCGTTAGAATACCGTTTCCTGTGATAGCGGACCTCAGCATGAATGTCGGAAAACTGTACGGCATGATCCATCCGGGACAGAGCGCAACCGCTACTGTACGGTGTGTCTTCGTGATCGATCCCGACCGGATTCTGCGTGCCATGATCTACTATCCGCTCTCAACCGGACGGAATATGGACGAGATTCTGCGGCTTATCGATGCCCTGCAGGCAACAGACAGGTACGGGATCGCAACGCCTGCTGACTGGAGGCCAGGGGACCAGGCAATTGTTCCGCAGCCTGCAACGCAGGAAGAGGCAGAAAAACGGCTCGGCGAGGGATACGACTGTAAGGACTGGTATTTCTGCAAGAAAACTATCTAAAACAAAGGAGGTTCTATTTTATGGCTGAATATCGATGTACAAACTGTGGATACGTTACCGACGCTGATGCGGCGCCGGAAGAGTGCCCGGTATGCAAGCACAAGGACTCGTTTGAGAAGATTAAAGAGTGATGCCACAGATTTATGGGCATGCTTGAAATAAAAGAACTGAACCTCGAGGTCGATGGGAGACCCGTACTCAGAAACCTCGACCTCCGAATCGAGAAGGGTGAGTGTCATGTCCTGTTAGGTCCCAACGGATCCGGAAAGACATCGCTTCTCTTAGGAATACTCGGTTTTCCGAGATACCGGGTGACCGGCGGCAGGATCGTCTTCAATGGCAAGGATATCGCCAACCTGACGACTGCTGAGCGCGTGAAACTTGGAATAGGACTGGCGTTTCAGAACCCACCGGTGATACGCGGTATCAGGCTCGGAGAGATGGTGAACCTCTGCCGTGGTGATAAATCCGGTGAGATCAGCGATGAGACCCGAATTCTTGCGAAGAAAATGCATTTCACAGAGGAATTTCTGGAGCGGGATGTGAACGCGGGTTTCTCAGGTGGCGAGATCAAACGATCTGAGATATTGCAGCTGATGGCACAGGATCCGGATTTCGTGATGCTCGATGAGCCTGATTCTGGCGTTGACATCGAGAACATGGAGTTGATCGGCGGGATGATCGGCGAACTCCTGCACAGGCGGGAGCGTCCGAGCAGACGGTTCGCATCCGGGCTTATAATCACGCATCTTGCAACGATCACCAACTATGTGGATGTGGACTGGGCGCATGTGATGCTCGGTGGCAGGATTGCGTGCTCCGGAAAGCCGGATCAGATCATCAGGCAGATATCAGAAGGAGGCTACGAGAAATGCGTGAGAGAATGTCAGACGTCGTGAAACCATAAGTAGCGAAGTTTATAGTCTCTAAAATTAAACATTTCTCTGATCAACAATCTCATCTTTAGACGGGCGTAATTTCCACCAAGAATCGCTATGCCGAACTGAAACTGAAGTTTGACATATCAAACGTGGAGAATGGGCATGAAAATCAGAAATGGCGACGTTGTACAGGGTTCCAGGTGGTCGGAGCCTGTTGTTGTGAATCTGGTAGAGGAGATGGGCGATTACATACGGGTGGTTGGCGTAACGCGTGATTCCCGCCAGCATATCGATCAACTCATACATCAGGACGAGATCAGTGCTCTTGATTCCGGGAAGCTCGAATCGAACTTCACGGCAGAGCCGGGTCATGTATTTCTCGGTCTTGAAACGAGACGATATCGCTACGCCTCGCTGTATGATCCACTTCTCGCAATGAACACCTCGAAGGTGGACACACTACCCCATCAGATCGAGGCGGTGTATGGATATGTGCTGAAACTCCCGAGAATCCGTTTTCTGATCGCAGATGACCCCGGCGCAGGAAAGACCATCATGGCTGGATTGATCATCAAGGAGTTGAAACTCCGCCATCTGATAAATCGCATCCTGATCGTCGTGCTAGGGCATCTTAAGGACCAGTGGCGCAGGGAGATGAAGGAGCGTTTTGAGGAATGAGGGTGAGATTATGGATGACAGGGGGAGTGTGGCTGGAAAAAGGCTTTTCGCTTTCTATGTGGACCAGAGGTCAGAAGAAATCGAGGTGCTAAACCCAGCTTTTCTCTGGGATCTGGTAGACGGAGAATCTGTCGAGGAAGATGGT
>PIXW01000018.1 GCA_003601535.1 ANME-2 cluster archaeon | reverse complement strand
CACCGGATTCTTCGCCTGTTCTGGTGGTAGCATTCGCGGTAGCCGCGGCGGCGATCGTTTGATCCGGAGTATCGATCGTTCGTGCAGGGTGCACTGCCTGATTAACCGTGATCGATATGTTATCTGAAACGACGGTTCCACCGTAATCATGAGTATCCGCAAAATGCGCAACCGCAGGCGGCAGTTCGACAGAACCTGTTGAATTTATCTTCATGCTGTAATCGAATGTATGAGTTTCGCCTGCCCGCAACACCACATCAGCGCCAGGAACGCCATCTGTCAGCACAGCACCCTCCGGGAGCTGATCAACCACATCAACACTCGCAAGCACATTTCCGGTATTCTTCGCTTCGATTGTGACAGTTGCGATCCCACCCTCCTCGATCGTCTCTGGATTTACCGTTTTTGATAACTCTATCTTTGGACCGTACACCGCAATGGTTGGGGAATCCGACTGCGCAGAGTATCGTTTGCCGCCATCAGCCCACCTCACGACCACAGGAGGTATGACATACCCCTCTGTACCCGGTTGCAGTGGCTTCAACTGATATGTGAAACTCCTGGATTCGCCTGCTCCAAGATCCAGTTCCCATTGCAGGGTTGAATTGCCATTCAACTCAAAGTCTGACGGCAGTGTGTCGCTTACCGTGATCGAGTTGATCGGACGTGTGCCGTCATTTCTGAGCGATATCGTGACTGTGGCAATCTCATCGATGTATATGTTCTCATTTATCGACTTTGAGATACTGAACATGCTACGCACCTTCACAGGATACGACTCAGAATAAGAATATTTCACACCCCGTATGTCATAGCACTCGATCGTTACTGATATGTTGAATACCGTATCCTCGATCACTGAAGGTACATCAAACCGTAGTGTGATCGGATCGAGCGCTGGTGTGTCGGTATCGCCGTCCACACGCCGTCCTTTTTCAAGACTATGGCAGTGTTGATGTGCTCTTCCACCGATCACTTCGAGACCTCCTGTATCCACATCGATGTCTACGTCGTGCGCCTCAGCGTCTCCAGTGTTCTGGACTGTGATATCCATCTCGATAAGAGGCGAGGATGCCGAGTAATCATCCTCGTCGGTCTCGAACTCCACATCAAAACGCGGTATGCCTATCGGTTCCATCTTGATCTCTGCCCACGGGTCCTCTGGCAGATCCGTTGTCCAATCCGAAGGTGGCACCGAGAACTCGATGGCTGTTATTCTGATCTCGTCATCATAGATGTAATCCTCGCCTTCCACAAGCGTCTGATCTGAAACAGGGATGCCGTTCTCGTACAACCGTATCCCGACGAACCGGGTCTCGTTCTGATCGGATCTCGGAAAATTACAGGCCTCCACGGTAAAATTGCCATTCGATATAGTTTCACCAAGATGAAGCTCCTTTGAGTTGCCACACGCCCATTCCAGATCATCCTCGTCGTAAGCAGAGACGATGTTTGTGCAGAGGAACAGGATCAACAGAAGAGGTACAAATGGTTTCATACGTCTCAAATACGTCTCAACTTCTTCCGATCTGAAACAGTGCAAACACAGCAGCGATGAACCCGACCAGTGTGTAGAGCGGGGTGATGCCATTCTCTGAATGAGCAGATTCTTCGGTGGAATCTTCTGACGGTGTCGGGTCTGTGTGGGATACGGTGCTCTCTGGCGTGTTTCTGATGGATGGCTGTGGATTGCCGGATGATCGGGTAGAGGTTGTAGCTGGCATAGAAGTGGTTCGAACCGGGGTTGGCGTCTCATCGGGCAATACAACTATATCTTCTTTTGTATGCTTATCTATATATAGAGTTACTGCTTCTTCGCCTGTTATGTAACTTCTGGTGATCTTTTCGTAATCTTCCCCGGTTCCCGGATCGAACCATTCGATCTTGAACGCATGCAACTCATCTTCATCCTCATCGAACTCGTATTCGCCATAATCACCTACGCTGTCAGATGAGATGCTTTTGTACTCTCTGTACTCATCATCGATGTAAAGGTAGACATTCAGATCATCATCGTCAAGGTTGTTCACATACACCTGAGCACTGAGCTTATCCTCATCTTCATCGTGTTCATCAGTCATAAGAGTCACAGACGTTGTACCTGATACACTATGTTCTTCGGCTTTTTCGTACCATTCATCCGTATCGGAATCGTACCATCTGATCTTGAACGTGTGACTTCCTTCGTCCAGTGTGTAGCTGCTATATTCCTCTTTGGCGTCTTTTGAGACGCGTTCGTTCTTCTTATATGTTCCATCGATGTATAGTTCGACATCGAGTTTATCGTCATCACGATTATTGACAAAAACCGTAACGTATGCCTTATCCGTAGCCTCTATCAAATTATCAGAATCCGGAGGATCATCAGAGGATGACGGGGCACCGATGTGTACCATGTCATTATCCCATTTCGCAGTTATCTCTTCAGCGGATCCATCCCAGAGTTTTCCTTCATTGAATAAGTACACATATTTCGGATTGGATATATTCAGGATACTGCAAGTCCCATCTGTTCCGGTCACCTCAAAACCGACCACTGCCAGGCTTCCGGAACCGCTTACCCCGTCCGTACCACTGATATCGAACGTCACCCCGATAATGCCGATACCTTGAACTTTATCATCGCGCTTATTCGCAAATCCTATATTCATGGTCCCTATGTTTCCAGCCGTAACACCGGTTACATTCAGAACATTCGGATCAAAGAGCAGACAAAACTCTCCGGTATCCAATTTGTCAACGTTTTCAATCATTATTTCAGCATCAAATGTGCTGCCGGATACGAAATCAGGGGCATCCACACTGACTATCGTCTCTGCTGCTGCATGGACTGCAAAAATCACTGATAGGGCTAGTGCCAGTATCAACACAATTGCAAGTCGTTTTGGGGTTCTATCGCTGTACATAATTATCTGAATAACGTCAGGGTATAGATGAAAGCCAGTAACCCAATGAATGAGTAAATCCCGATAAAATTAGTTGCTGCTATCATTTTCCATGGATCCGGTTCATCCCTTTCGGGTGTTCCGACCGGCACTGCCGCATCTGATACGTACTCTGTTGGATGCACGGATGCGGCAACCAATCCTCTGCCTGAATCGAGCGATGAGGCGGATGGTCTCGGTGTTGCAGTATGTGCCGGCGTTTCCGTTCTTTTTTCAGTCTCAACCATGCCGGTGTTGCCAACAGTCACCACATCACCTGACCAGTCTGCATCGATCTCTTTATGTTCAGTGTTACCTTCCAACAATGGGTCGTCATCGGAGGTATAACTGAAAAGTTCTCCTTTGGATACGTCAAGAGCGCTGGTATCGCCATCATTTCCCACCACCTCAAAGTTGATCGTTGCTATATATCCTGACCCGCTCACCAGACCAGCGTCAGGTAATCCAAAGAGTATACGGGCTCTGCCATCCTCTACCAAACGCCACGTTTCTATCGGTATCGTTGTGCCATCAATCTCACCATCACGGACATCATTCACGTTCACAACGTCCGGATTAAAAGAGAGATCAAACTGCCCTGATGTCAGATCGATCACATCATAGATATCGATCGTGACCTCAAATCTGCCAGACGCAAATTCAGGCGCATTGACCCTGACACTGACGTTCTTGTCCTCCTGCGCTGCCACGCTGGTTGTGACTACTATGAGCGCCACAGCCGGTATGAGCAGTAATATCCATTTTGAAATGCATCTCATTTTAGTAATCATATTCTTCATACCCTAACACCTTTTTGGATATAAAGATTTCGTTTCGTAACATCAAACACGATGACATGCCACATAATGGTCTCGCCCAACCTCAACAAGTTCGGGCT
>PIXW01000017.1 GCA_003601535.1 ANME-2 cluster archaeon | reverse complement strand
TGCCTAACCATAAAATATCACACTCTGCTTGCACGCCCCACCTTGATACAACAGTTAATTTAACGTGTGGACATATCATATAACGTTGAAGCAACATCAAAGAATACCCGTTCCAATCCCAAGACAAAGGTAACAGATCACATGCCCCAGAAAAAAGACTACTATGAGGTTCTCGGAGTCCGGAAGGACGCCGATCCACAGGAGATCAAGAAGGCGTATCGAAAACTGGCGATGGAGTATCATCCTGACAGAAATCCGTCTCCTTCAGCAGAAGAGAAGTTCAAGGAGATATCAGAAGCTTATGGTGTCTTATCTGACTCTGAAAAAAGAGCACAGTACGATCGGTTCGGACATGCTGGCATCGATAGGCAGTACACGCAGGAGGATATCTTCAGGGATATCCCATTCGATGATATCTTCAGAGAGTTTGGCTTTGGTGGAGGCGGGGGTGGATTTGGGGGAATCTTTGATGCATTCTTTGGTGGAGGACGCGGTGCTGCAGAGAGAACAGCACAACGCGGGTCCGATCTCAGGTATGACCTACATATACCGCTTGAGGATGCCGTATCCGGCACAGAGACGAAGATAAAAATAATGCGTACTGAAACATGCGATGTATGTGGTGGAAGTGGTGCAAAACCAGGCACCAGCCCGAAGATATGCCCGCACTGCAGGGGCACCGGGCAGATCAGCCAGGCAAGACGCACGCCATTTGGTCAGTTCATCACAACCAGTCCGTGCCCGCACTGCAGTGGCAAAGGTAAAATCATCGAATCCCCGTGCAGTTCCTGCCATGGTAGTGGCAGGGTGCGCCGTGCCAGAACGATATCCATCTCCATTCCGGCTGGCATCGAATCAGGATCAAGATTGCGCGTCTCCGGCGAGGGAGAACACGGAGTCAGGGGCGGTCCACCTGGCGATTTATACGTCATAGTACACATAGACCCGCATCCACTGTTCAAGCGCGATGGAGATACGATCCTGTACGAACTGCCGATCCGTTTTACGCAGGCTGCACTCGGCGACGAGGTGGTGGTACCAACACTGCATGGAAATGTGCGGATGAAGATTCCAGCAGGCACCCAGTCCAATTCGATCCTTCGACTGCGTGGCAAGGGTATGCCAAGGTTGCATGGACTGGGAAACGGAGATCAACTTGTGAAGGTTACGATTGCTGTGCCCACACGTCTTTCTGCCCGGGAACGGGAACTCTTAACCGAACTACAGAAAATAGAGGATAAATCCAATACCAAGAGTGGTAAAAAGCACAAAGGAATCTTTGAAAAGGTAAAAGATGTATTGTGAAGGATGTATCTGATGTGGAGTGGACAATCAAAACAATGTCGATATGATCATTGGGACTATGTCCCCTGATTTTAACTGGAGAATAATATATGAATGATCAAAGCACCCATGACCATGAAAAGAAGGCGTCTGCTATATCGGCTGTAACGCTTGTGCGTGATGGGATGATTGTGGGTATAGGTACAGGTTCGACCGCAGCTTATGCCATATCCGAACTTGGAAGACTGGTATCAGGTGGACTGGATATCATGGGCATACCAACATCCTACCAGTCAGAGATGCTTGCAATAGAGCATAACATACCGATCACAACACTCCTGGAGCATCCGGAGATCGATATAACGCTTGATGGTGCCGATCAGATCGATCAGAATCTCGTGGCAATCAAAGGCGGGGGCGCAGCACATACGAGAGAGAAGGTGGTCGCATCCGCCGCATCCAGGGTGGTGCTGATGGTCGATTCCAGAAAGATCGCTTCCAGACTGAATCATGCCGTTCCGATCGAGGTTCTACCATACTCGAGAACACTTGTTGAAAGACAGGTGCGTGCACTCGGAGGGATGCCAAACCTTCGCATGGCGGCACGCAAGGTCGGTCCTGTTATAACCGACAATGGAAACTTCATAATCGATGCCGATTTTGGTGTGATCGATGATCCAGAGCGATTGAACCGTGAGATCAACGCGGTCGTCGGCGCGGTTGAGCATGGAATATTTCTGAACGTGGATGAGGTGCATGTCGGCACCGCGGATGGGGCAAGGGTGTTGAAACGGACGAATCCGTAAGTTGGGCTGGAAGAAACTGTAACGATGACAGTTAAAAACAATGCAGGTGTTTTGGGTAACGTGCAGGTAAATAGAGATGTCTCATGATGAATACTCCCGAATTAACCACTGTAATACGCGAGGGAAGCAGTCTTTACAGGCGTAAGCTACCCATCAATTATAAAAGAACTTGCCAGTGCGGACGCACCAATATCAACTGTATGACTGCGAAGGAATGGCTCAAGAGTCAAATTGGTGTATGGCAGTTCAACTATGAGGCTAGAGACATTCGCGACAAGAGTATGCATCCTGCAACCTTTCCCATATCGTTAGCAAAAAAGGTTATTCAACTATTTACACACGAGGGGGAACTTGTTCTGGATCCTTTCGTAGGAAGCGGTACGACCCTCGTGGCTGCCAGAGATTGCAATCGAAATGCTGTTGGTTTTGACCTCCAGGAAAAGTATATAGACTTGTGTGAAGAGCGCCTTTCGCAGGGGAGTCTTTTTAATGAGGTTAAGCAGATCGCTATCCAGGATGATGCCAGACGCATACCATATTATTTTGAACCCGAAACTATCAGCCTGATATGGACATCGCCACCTTATGCAAATCTGCTCAACAGGGAACGAAAGAATAAGTCCAGAAGATCCAGAAATAATGAGCAGCTTGGAAAAGTAGAGCAATATTCGCAGGATCCGATGGATCTGGGAACGATGCAGCTTGATGAGTATACTCGTGCCATGGGGGACATCTATGAGTCGTTATTGCCATTACTCCGGCACAAGGCGCACTGCGTCATAAATGTTCCAGATATGTGGTGGGAAAATAAACGAATTACGATCCACGTCTCGTTGATCGAAGAATTGAGAAGACGTGGATATGAACTCAGAAATATAATAATCTGGGATCGGACAAACATCGTCAATCGAATCGGAATTTTTGGTTGGCCAAGTAATTACATTACCATGGGCGTGACCTTTGAGTATTTGTTAGACTTCTGGCGACCACCTACGGAAACGGAAAAATCCAAAGGATGAGGGGCTTTTATGGAACTCTACTCAAAAGAAGATCTGATAAAGAAGTTGAAATGGATTAGAAACGAGGGATGGATTGCCAATAGACGTCCTGGAAATGTTGGTGGGATAGGGAATACTTTAGAAGATCTGCTTGGCATTGAAGAGAATAATCTCCCAATCCCAAATGCCGCAGAATGGGAGTTAAAATGCCAACGGATCGGCACCTCTTCATTAACAACTCTTTTTCACATGGAACCGTCTCCGCGCGCTGTTAGATTTGTGCCTAATATTTTATTGCCGCTGTATGGTTGGGAACATCAGTCTATTTCTGATGAAATGAGCTTTCGACAAACAATTAATGGTTTATCGAGGACAGACCGTGGTTTTAAAGTTGTTGTTGATCATGAAGCTCGAAAGATACTGATCTCCTTTGATGCAGATACTGTGGCGGAAAGGCATTTTGGGTGGCTCGAATCTGTTGAGAGGCGAGTTGGCCTGGGTGAATTGAATCCTCAACCTTACTGGGGCTTTGATGATCTGTTTCACAAGGCAGGAACGAAGCTTCTGAATTGCTTTTACATACGTGCAGAAGTAAAGCGAGAAGAGAGGCGTGAGTGTTTTTGGTATAAAGAGATCATGGTGTTGCAAGGATTTAGATTAGAAAACTTCTTGAAGGCGATTGAAGAGGGTTTTGTTCTTGTGGATTTCGATGCCCGAAGCGGACACAATCACGGTACCAAATTCAGACTTAGACAGGATAGACTACCGGATCTGTATGAAGATGTTACGAATATCGATTGAATCAACCAACCTTGATCAGACTAAAATCATGCCGTTCCGATCGAGGTTCTACCATACTCGAGAACACTTGTTGAAACGGTAGGGTCTGTGGCAATGGGGATTTGAGATATGGTGAATCTGAAGATGCAGAAATTAGTCGAATCCATCTCCTCAGCCACCAGCTCGAGCCTCCCCCTCTTCACCTTATTCTCCGCAAGCGCACTCACAAGCCGTTTCAGACTTATGCGAAAGTGTTTGCACCTGCAGGCTAAGTATCTGTAAAGAAAGTCGAGTTCATCTGGTCACCGCTACTTGCGATCATTCTGTATACTGAATTTATCATATAGTATCTCGGGCGGGGTGGAGGAGCTACCAGTCCATGAGAAATCGATAATCATCCGATCCCGTGCACATAAACCTCGCAGTACTCATCACCATGGCTCAGAAGCTTCCGGACCTCAAGTTCTGCCATG
>PIXW01000183.1 GCA_003601535.1 ANME-2 cluster archaeon | reverse complement strand
AGTCACCAATCTCAGGGGTCAGGTCACAACAGTGACCGATCTCAGGAAGAGATTCGGACTTGATGAGAAGGAGCGTGATGACAACACACGGATCATCATCGTCGAACCTGAAGGCGTGCCCATCGGCATGGTCGTGGATTCGGTCAGCGAGGTGCTGCGGATGCCGGCAAAGGAGATCGAGCCAGTGCCTGATCTTGTGGTCGAGTCGAACGGCTCTGGTATCGATTCCGACTATGTGAAGGGCGTTGGCAAGCTCGACGATGGCAGATTGCTGATTCTCCTGGATCTGGAGAAGGTGCTGGCGGCATCGTAGGATTGATTTTGATCCACGGACTCGGCAGGGTCCGTGGTTTTTGATTTTTATCTATACTTGTCTCCTATTCCCATCTCTCTCGAGAAGAGCATCCCAGTTGATTATCTCAACACCAATATCTTTGAGATGCAGCAGTTTTGAATCCTCTGTAAGCAGGTTCCCAACGGTACACGATTGCGCCAGGATCACTGCATCGAAAAAGTCAAGTCCAAGCGGTAGAAACTCATTGAACTTCTTATCATCCATTGATCTATATCCGTGTATCACGACTTTTTCATCAGCGGATAAAACAGATAGACCCTCATTGAACTTTTTATTAGTGTCAGACCGTTTTTCACCTATCCTTAGGCTTTTAGCCTTTGCCTCGATGATGGAAATCTCGCTTAGATGAATCCTCTCCAACGATTTTATGACCTCTTTATACACCGTTCTGGAGAATCCTTTTACATCTATGTCAAGATAGAAAAATGGCATGACATAAGTTGTATCAAGGTATAACTCTCGAAACTTCATATTATCTCTCTAATAGCTCTTTTTCTAACATCTCTCGCTCTTTTTTGATCTCTTTTTCGCTTACAGTTGCTATCGCATCTTCTTCTAATAAATCGATTATCGTTTTTCGCTTCTTTAAAATGACTTTTTCACCTTTCACCACCGCGATGAATTCGTTTCCAGGGTGCAGACCTATCTGTAATCTCATCTTCTTTGGGGTGTACAATTCTCCTCTCTTTCCTACCTTCACTATATATTCTGCCATTTCACTTTCTCCGAAAAATGGAGGTTTTCTGAATACTTGAACTTATCGGCACATACTTGCTTATATTCACGCTCGCTGACGGGCTGTACGGCGTCAATGTCAGCCAGGTGCGCGAGATCACGAGTATGCGCGAGACCACGCCAGTGCCGAATTCGCCGTACTATGTGAATGGAGTCACCAATCTACGAGGTCAGGTCACAACAGTTACCGATCTCAGGAAGAGATTCGGACTTGATGAGAAGGAGCGGGATGACAACACAAGGATCATCATCGTCGAACCTGAAGGCGTGCCCATCGGCATGGTCGTGGATTCGGTGAGCGAGGTGCTGCGGATGCCGGCAAAGGAGATCGAGCCAGTGCCCGATCTTGTGGTCGAGTCGAACGGCTCCGGTATCGATTCCGGCTATGTGAAGGGCGTTGGCAAGCTGGGTGATGGCAAACTGCTGATTCTGCTGGATCTCGAGAAGGTGCTGGCGGCATCTTAAGGTGCATTTTGAGCCGCGGATCCGAAGGGGTCCGCGGTCTTTTATTTTTTTGTAGGTTTGTCATGCGTTCAGTCACTACAAAAATCATCCAGATCGAATACAAAAAACCCTTCTGCCCTTATTCTATCTTTTCCCCCAACCTTTTTCGCAATAATCCCAAAATATTCCTTCCTTACCCCGGTCTCCCACTGCACAAACCTTGATTTTTCTTTTACCCCATTCAGAACCTCAATCGCATCTTTTTCGCTCAATTCTTTCCACTTGCATTCAATAAACATTATTTCTTTGGATTTATCATTTAAACCAACAATATCGATCTCATACACATTTTTTCCTCTGGGCGCATCTTTGATCTTACCCCACTGCCGTCCCATCCTGCTAAAAGAAAATGGCAGTTTTTCAAGGGTATCCGGTTTCATCATGAAATCCCTGGCGATATTTTCAAATATGTTACCAATAAAAGAGTTGAAATCTTTTTTTATCGCCTGCATCACCTTGTCAGGATATCCATACTCTATCTCTGTTTTGTTCGGGTGCACATATCTGAAATA
Organism: ANME-2 cluster archaeon; assembly: GCA_003601535.1. Lineage (GTDB taxonomy): Archaea > Halobacteriota > Methanosarcinia > Methanosarcinales > Methanogasteraceae > Methanogaster_B. The sequence continues at coordinate 1,416 of PIXW01000183.1, read as the reverse complement.
AAACCTGAAAAAATTATCTTTTATGAAGTATCTCGTCTTCTTGCTTCTTTCAGCTTCGGTTACCGGATGTTCTTTTCCTACAAGCTCAAGTCTCATCAACGTGCCCACATACTTGGGAAGATCTTTCTGGGGTACCTTCGAATAATCAGAGATCTCGACGAGACGGGTTCTGCCTTTTGCGATAGCCTCAAAGATAGAAATATACAAATAGTATTCCCTCAGCTCCTCTTTCAACAACGTTTCTGCCTCTTCATACAAAATTTCGCCTTTTGTTAAGATATGTTCTCTTATATTTTCAAAGACGTTTTTTTCAGGATCGAATTCAAGGAGGTAAAGAGGGATGCCGCCAAGAACGCTGTAAAATTCGACGGCTCTTTCAAAATCGATTCCCTGATAAAATTCCTGTATGTGATATGCTTTCAGGGACTCCAGTTTCCATTGACCCGTCCTCCGTCCGTACAACGGTGACTTCTCCGAAAGCGCGCCTTTTACCATCATCGAAACGGATGAGCCGCAAAGGATCAGCATAACATTCTCATTCTTCAGACACTCATCCCATATCACCTGGAATACGGAAGGTATCGTACCATCCCGTTCTATGAGGTATGAAAATTCATCAATTACAATTACATATCTTTTGGAACCTGTGTGGCGAACCAGATACCTGAAAAGATCGTAAAAATCCCCCACTCGTGGTGGGATGTCGTTAAAATGGTCTGCTGCCTTTTCAGCAAACCGTTCCAGGTTCAACAATGTTCCCCTTCTATCTGCAAGAAAATAAAGCGCGTTTTTGTCATTGCAGAACTGTTTTATCAGTTCTGTCTTCCCAACTCTCCTTCTACCATAGATAACTACAAATTGGGAGCCTGACGCATCGAATTTTCTTTTAAGAAAATCAAGTTCTCTTCTTCGATTGATAAAACGGATCATAAAGATTATCTTGTAGACCCGGTTATTTAATCTTATGGGTGCCTGCCGTTAAAAGTCATCCGGATCACGGTGACCGATCTCAGGAAGAGATCCGGACTGACAGAAAAAGAGCTGGATGATCACGGATCATCATCGTTGAGCCTGAAGGTGTGCCTGATCTTGTGGTCGAGTCGAACGGCTCTGGTATCGATTCCGACTATGTGAAGGGCGTTGGCAAACTTGGCGATGGCAGATTGCTGATTCTCCTGGATCTGGAGAAGGTGCTGGCGGCATCGTGAGTTTGTTTTGAGCCGCGGATCCGAGGGGGTCCGCGGTCTTTTTTATTTTTATCAGCGGACAAAACAGATAAACCCTCATTGAATTTTTTTTGTTGGCGTCAGACCGTTTTTCACATATCCTTAGACTGTTAGCCTTCGCCTCTATGATGGAAATCTCGCTTAGATGAATCCTCTCCAACGATTTTATGACGTCTTTATACACCGTTCT
>PIXW01000182.1 GCA_003601535.1 ANME-2 cluster archaeon | reverse complement strand
TACGCTCGACATCGTACACGAGTTCCGGAGGCTCAATGAATATTCAGATCGGAGGCTCAATTGGCAGCCCGATGGGAGGTTCGACCGGCGCCGGAAACCAGCAGGAAGGAAATGCCGGGGATCGGGTCCAGAACAACCAGCTAAACCAGAATACTGGCGCAATCAAGGAGGAGATGCAGCAGGAAATGCAGAAACAGGAGCAGATGAGGGAGGAATTCCAGAAAAAGCTTGCAGAGAACCCGGAGTTTCAACAGAAACATCAGCAATTGCTGAGTAAGGGTTACAATCTCACGAATGCGTCCGTAAATCCGGTCTCAAACAACACAGGTGACTTCGAACTTGGATACCAGAAACCAGATGGCAGCACCGCACGTCTTGCAGGGAGCATGCAGAACGGAAGCATACAGGAGATGATGTCCCGTACCAGCGAGGATGAGAGCACGATGCTGCAGAGACTCGAGCAGAACCCCGAGTTTCAGCGGCTGGATGAGAAGCTGAGAGAGAGCGGCTTTTTGAGAGGGTCTGCTGTGTTTGATCAGACCTCGCAGAACCATACAAGGATCATAGTACCTTACGAGGATGAAGATGGCGAGAAGAGAGCGATACACGCTGATTACATCAATGGGACGATCAGGGACGTGGTTTTGGTCGGCGATTCAAGGCGGGGCGGGCATCCATGGTGGATCTTGCTCTCTGTACTGATGCTATCTCTGATTGGCTGGTTTGTTTATGGCAGGTATTCTAACAGAGACAGAGGGGCTGTGGCAGAGGTGCAATCCTTGCAGAACCCGGCGAAGGTTGATTATGTTGCGATCTCAAGAGCGATGATCAGGGATGCTCGCAATCTATTCGAGCGCGGAGAGGAGAAAGAAGCGTACAAAAAAATTTCGCAGGCGGTAAGATATTATGTTTCGTATAAATTCGGTGATAACAGGGAAATTACCGCTGTAGAGGCGGTACATCTGCTGAAAAGAGAGGGGCAGGATTTCCAGATGGTCAAGGAGTGCCTTGATCGGTGCGGATCCGTTGAATTTGCGAAGTTGCGGCCTGCCAGGGCAGATTTCGAGGAGGTGGTTGAGATCGCGGATGGGTTGGTCAGATAGTATTGGATAGCTTCTTTGGTCTGGGGGTCTCAAGAGTAAGCATCAGTAGGATGCACTCATCGACGCAACTTAAATCCCACAGTAAATAACCTACCAGAATGGTAGGTTACACACTCATCATCATCCCTTATGATCGGATGCTCGAGCACAGGAACAGACGCGACCTGAAGCTCGGATGCGCTCGCAACTCTGTCGCAGATATCCGCAGGCACCTCGAGCATATATTTATGTCGCAAACGATATCCAGTGGAGATAGATTTATAAGTGCAGGAATCGATTCCAGCCCATGATAACGTGCGCGCTGATCGATCTACCGAATTCCATTCCGTGCACGATGATCACCATAGCACTGGCGATGCTGCTTTCTGTGTCTGAGGTACTATCTGTGACCGAACGGTGGGATAGGGAACTTTCATATAGTTTCAGCATCGCGATACTGCCCTTACTCATTATTTTTTTAGTTATTGTTGTATCTGAAGTGCAAACATATTAGAAAACAAAAAAATCTCTTCAAAACCGTGAATCATCACGACAAATGGTAAACTTCTCGTTTTCTGGAAGATACGTCCGAGAATCAATCCTGCAAGAATTCCGAATGCTATTTCTGATCCACTGCCATATCCAGAATGCATAACACCATAAAGTACACTGGTCATGAGCAATCCATAATGTGCGCCATATTTCTGCTCAAATGCGGTCTGTATGAGCGATCTGAACATGACCTCCTCAACCGATGCGACGACTATCATTATCAATATAAAAATTATAATATTATCAATATTATTAATATCTATACGTGACAAAAGCGGCACAGGATTGATGATCTGGTGTTCGATCAAAGCAACAAAGAATCCAATTACAATCGATACCGGGATGTATTTAGGTGAAATGCTGCCAATACCGAGTTCGTTGTATGTCAATCGCTGCATTTTTATGATGACGTAGATTGCTGGAAGTATTGCGCCGCATACCAGCAGATACCAGTATAGTGTGGTCGGAAAAACAGGCATTGCTATACTTACGATTCTCAACAATGGCAGCAGCGATGATTTTTGCATCAATGCTGCATCATCTTCTTTCTTGATTATCAAAAGATAAATAAAAAATAAATTCAATATATGGATTGCTATACCATAGGCAACCAATCCATGAAATATCATTGCTTCTCCGATGATGATGAAAAGCAATGGAATCACTGTTTTGTTTGGTGCCATATCAATCTGTCACATTCTTAATCAATTAATGATTAACCATCACCTTTATATCGGTTATGTGACATCAGCATACCATCCCGGAGCAAAACCCATGATCATAGCAGCCATGCCTGCATACAACGAGGAGGAACACATAGCGAAGGTGGTCGATGGTGCATCAAAGCATGTCGATCAGGTGATCGTGGTGGATGATGGCAGCACCGATGCAACATCAGCGATTGCCAGTACAAACGGTGCTGTCGTGGTGCGGCACAAAACAAACAGAGGATATGGTGCTGCCATCCGCACGTGTTTTGACACCGCAAAAAAGATGGGTGCGGACATGATGATCACTCTCGATGCTGATGGGCAGCATAATCCAGATGAGATTCCGTATCTGATCCATGCGATGAATAATGGATTTGATGTCGTGATTGGCTCACGCTTTCCGAATAATAATGGACATCACATCCCGCTGTACCGAAGATTTGGCATGAAGGTGCTTGATATCGCGACAAATATGGTGGGTGGCGTGAATACGTCAGATTCTCAGAGTGGTTTCCGTGCATATTCGAGGAAAGCAATAAAAGTTATAGAGATAACAAGGTCTGATATGTCTGCTGGCTCAGACATACTCCTTCAGGCAAAGAAACACAATCTGAGGATCGGAGAGGTGCCGATAACCTGCAGTTATGATTCTGGCAGCACATCCTCCCAGAATCCTGTACATCATGGAATCCTTGTGCTGATTGGCATATTGCATAGCCGCTCATTGTGCATTGGGACATCAGGATTGCTGATCAGTGCAGCTATGCTGATGGGACTGTGGATCGCAGATATTCATGAACTGTCATTCGCCCTGCTATTGCTATTTGTTATCAGTATATGTGCAGGAATTATACTGCAGTCGATCGCGAAAGCATTCTACGAATTGAAGAAAGGAGATCTATGAGGGTTCTGCTGGTCGAGCCATCAGGATTCAAAGCACTGATTTTTGGGCAGGTGTGATGAAGAGAGTATTTGCATGAGAATATTGATGCTGCAACACAGGTTTTTCCCTTCGATTGGAGGCACACAAGAGCATGTACACATTTTGAGCAGGGAACTGGTCAGAAGAGGGCATAAAGTCACTGTGTATACACTGAACAGTTTGGGTAACGAAGATGTGCTATGTTTATATCTCAAACCTCCATTTCTTATACAGAAAATCAAGAACCCGGATCTATTGGAAAAAGAGATCATCGATGGAATAGAGGTGAGAAGATTCAATGTTGCCATTCGATTCTGGAGTTTTATCTGGACTCCTGATCTATTTAAAGAATTGAGAAAAAATATCGAAAAGTATGATATCATTCATGCTCACGGATATCATCACCTATCCAGCGTTTATGGGTGTTATCTTGCAAAAAAAAGAAGAAAAACCTTTGTTCTCACAGGACATGATATGCTCATCACTGATGACCTCCCTCTCACTGCCAGAATCCTCAAAAAGATATATGATCTGTGTCTCGGAAGATATCTTCTTAAGAACTCCTCAAAGATCATCGCGCTCACAGAGGACCAGATCGAACAGTATTGCAAAAGGGGTGGGGATGAAAACAAGATAAAGATAATATCAAATGCCATAGATTTAAAAAACTACAAAAAAGATGAAAATTCTGTTAAAAATGGTATAAATATGCTTTTTGTCGGCAGAATCGAAAAATATAAGGGAGTACAGGATGTGGTCGAGATGATGCCTGCATTGCTGGAGAGCGAGCCAGATATTACACTGACAATCGTTGGAAGCGATGGCGGATTCAGAAAAAACATAGAGAATCTTTCTGAGAAACTTGGAGTTGGAGATAGGATTATCTTTACAGGTGTAATTTCAAAGAATGATCTGATAAAAAAGTATCAGCAGGCTGATATCTTTGTGTTTCCATCGAAGATGGAGGGTTTTGGCATTGTTCTCCTGGAGGCGATGGCAAGCGGGCTGCCATGCGTCGCTTATTCGATTCCATCGGTCAGAATGGTTGTGCAACATGGCAGAACAGGGCTGCTTGCAAAGAATAAAGAGGATTTTTTTGAAAATATTTTGTATTTGTTGAAGAATGAAAATGTGCGAAAAAGGATGAGCGAACATGCCCTGGAAGATGTTAAACGATATTCGATTGAGAACATGGCAGACCTGACCGAGCAGGTGTACGAAGGTGGTGTGTTTGTGTGATGTAACCATCATCCTTCCAACCTACAACAGGGCTGATCTGGTAGCAAGGTGCATCGAGTCGGTATTATCGCAATCATATACCAACTGGGAACTGATCATTGCTGATGACGCATCCACCGATAACACATCAGCGATCGTAGAAACATATACAGGCGATCCGAGAATTCGTTATCATAGAAACAAAACCAATCAGGGGCTTCCCAGGAATAGAAATATTACGATCGCTCTTTCCAGAGGCGATCTGATCTTTTTCATCGAGGATGATCTGACCATGGAACCGGATTGTCTGGAGATTCTTGTGGATACATATAATGAGTTAAAAAAGGAAAAAAAGGTTGGTGGAATTGCTCCGAGACTGATAGGCGAATACATGGGGATTGCAGGTCCTCTCAATTCGGTTGTTGAGGCGAGGCGGAAGAGGTTGCAGACAGCATGCGACCTCGATAGAAGAACCGGTATCGTCATACGGAACTTTGGAATCGATTCTGATGATATTGAAGATATTATAACCATCCATGCATGCTCCTTATATCCACGAGATGTGCTCAACGAGGTCGGAGGATTTGCAGAAAAATACAAGGGTACCTATATACACGAAGATAATGATCTCAACTTCAGAATAAAAAATAATGGGTATAATTTTTATTTCCAGCCAAAGGCGATAACGTATCACAATGTTGGCGATACTGGTGGATGCAGGCTTTCTTCGATGTCGTGGACACATTATTACACCTTCAGGAATCATTGCATCTTCATAGCAAGAATCTTCGGTGCAAGATGTTTGTATATGATTCCATCGTACACATTCTGGATCATTCTCTGTATGATCAGATACATCTTCATAAAGGTGCGCAATGAAGTTTTTAGATAAATGAACACAGTACAGAGAATTGCCAGAAATATGGCGGCATTATTTACCGCTCATTTTATCGTTGTGATACTATCGCTTGTATTATCCATTTTCATCGCCAGAAAGTTAGGGGATGTTGCATTTGGAAAATACTCCTTTGTTCTTGCTTTCACAGCGGTCTTTGCTGTTTTTTCAGACCTTGGGTACAACACGCTGCTGATCAGAGAGGTTGCGAGAGATGAGTCTCAGGCAGATAAATACCTGAACAACATCCTGAGTATGCGTTTATTATTATCTCTTATAATTTTCGTTTTAATTACAATAATAATCAATGTAATGGGTTATCCTGCAGATGTAAAGAATATTACATATTTATTTGCCATCTACATACTTATTTTATCCTTTTCTGACGCTTTTAAAGTAACATTCCGTGCATTTGAAAAGATGAAATATGAATCAGGCATCACGGTACTATCGAACGCGGTAAGAGTCTCTTTGGGATTGCTGGTTCTGGTGTTGGGTTATGGGCTGTTGGAGCTTGCCCTGGTTTTCCTCGTCTCCGGTATCTTTGATTTCCTGATAAGTTTTTTGATCTGTGAAAAGAAGTTCGTGAAATCTCAGATAGAACTGGACCTGAATTTCTGGAAGAGCACGATAAGGATTGCGTTGCCATTGGGTCTGTTGTCAATCTTTGGTTTGATATATGTAAGAATCGATACGTTGATGCTCTCGATGATGAAGGGTGACGCGGTTGTTGGCTGGTATAACGCTGCATATAAATTAGTTCTGGGGTTTAAACCAATTCCACAGCTCTTTATGAATGCTATTTTCCCGTTGATGGCACGTTATTATGTATCCTCAAACGAGTCGCTAAGAAGGGGATATGAGAAGTCGTTTACGTATCTATTGATTTTAGGTTTACCTCTTGCTACAGGAATAACATTGCTCGCAGATAAAATTATTCTCCTTCTTTACGGCGAACAATTCGTTCATTCGGTGATCGCTCTCCAGATACTGGCATGGGATACACTCCTCATTTTTATATGCATGCCTATTGATTTCATGCTTGTTTCTATGAATAAGCAAAATCAAATGGCTGCCATTGTTGGAGGATGTGCCCTGCTGAATATCATCCTGAACTTAATTCTGATTCCCCCTCT
>PIXW01000181.1 GCA_003601535.1 ANME-2 cluster archaeon | reverse complement strand
TTCTCCTCATTCAGCGTGAACGTGCGAATCTGTTTTCCAACCTTCTTTTCTGTGATGATCTCAATTGCAAGCAGTGGTTCGATCACCCTTGAAACACTTGAATGGGATAGCCCGGTCTCCTCTGCGATTCCGGAGAGGTATGTAAATGTACCTCTGTTCTTCATCAAGTTCTCCAGAACGATCATCTGCGCCGTCCTTCCGAATACTTTTTCAAGCGCGCTCATACATTTATCTATGAGCCCATTATGCATAAGATTATCCGTTTTTAAATTTGGCAGGTCTGTATTATGGCAGATATTCTGATAGATCGGCAGACAGGAAAACCAAACCTTTATCCAACCGCAGTCCAAGAATGAACCCATGGGCTCGGATATCGGAGATCTGTTCGAGAGAAGAGAGATCGAACTGGACGAACTACGCGGGCAGATCATTGCGATTGATGCATACAATACGATATACCAGTTTTTAAGCAGCATAAGGCAGCGAGATGGCACATCGCTCCATGATTCACACGGAGAGGTGACATCGCATCTATCAGGATTATTGTACCGGACAACAAACCTAGTTGAAGCTGGATTGAAACTTGTTTTTGTCTTTGATGGCGTTCCGCCAGATTTCAAGGCAGCCACGATAGAGAAACGGATGGAAATACGAAATACTGCCACCAGACAGTGGAAGGAGGCGCTTGCTGCTGGAAGAGAGGATGCACTCAAATATGCGCAGGCAACATCCAGACTCCATCCGGGTATGGTCGAGGATGCGAAGTCACTGCTTGCATCGATGGGCATCCCTGTCGTTCAGGCAGCAAGTGAAGGTGAGGCACAGGCAGCGAGAATGGCAGCGTGCGGTGATGCTGGATTCGTTGGATCGCAGGATTATGACTCACTGCTCTTCGGTGCTCCAAAGGTGGTAAGGAATCTTGCGATCGGTGGTAAAAGGAAGTTACCAAAGAAGAACATCTATGTGGAGGTGAAACCAGAGTTAATCGAATTGCAGCCAAACCTCGACCGTCTCGGAATCACGCGTGAACAATTGATCGATATCGCGATACTGGTCGGAACTGATTATGATCCAGGCATCCACGGCATCGGGGCAAAGAGAGCATTGCAGTTGATCTGTAAACATGGAACAATAGAGGGCGTGCTCGCAGAACTTGGAGAGTCTGTCGAACATCTGCATGAGATCAGGAATTTCTTCCTGAACCCGGATATCACTCCAGATTATTCTCTGAAATGGAAGATGCCTGATGAGTCAAGGATCAAAAAATTGTTGTGCGATGAACACGACTTTTCAGAAGTCCGGGTGACAAAAGCGATCGAACGGCTTGTTGCTGCATCCGGTTCCATGAAACAGAGTACGCTTGATAGGTGGGGCTGAATGGATGGACACATTCAGGACTCCCACTGAAATATATATCATCGCGGTCTCGGTATTCTTCGCGGATTTCGGCACCGGGATGCTCATACCCCTGATTCCGCTGTACATAACCCGCCTATCCAGCAGCACCGATCTGAGTCTGGCGATCAAGTCCGCGCTCGTGTTCAGCGTCTTCGGGATATTTGCTGCCGTATCATATCCTGTGATGGGGCGGCTGTCAGATAGACTCGACAGGCGAAAACCATTCGTTCTCACCGGACTCATCGGGTTCGTGGTGCTGTCTGCTGCATGTGCGAAGATCGATACGTTCGAGCAGCTGCTGATCATCCGTGTTGCACAGGGAATCATGGTTGGGGTAATGGTCCCTGCGATTCTGGCGATGCTCACCCATGTATCCACACCAGAAAATCGAGGAAGATCGATGGGCATATATTCAACGATTCGGGGCACTGGCTCAGCGATCGGACCCGCGACTGGCGGCGTAATCGCCGGGATATGGGGTTTTGATGCCGGGTTTTATGCATGTGCGGCTCTTGGACTATTGAGTATCCTCCTTGTGAGCATCTTTGTCGATGAGACCCATGAAACTGAGATCCCTGAAACCCGGGGAGTCAGCAAGAAGAGAACAGAGTTTAATTCAAACAGCGAGATCAAACTGCTTGCGTATGCAACATTCACAACGATGCTCGCGATCATGATCGTAGCCACACTGCTTCCTGTGTATGAACTGCATCTGAACGCATCCATCGGTGGGCTTGGCATCGCCCTGTCCGCTCATTTTTCTGCACGCCTGATCTTCCAGACTCCAATCGGCATATTATCGGATCGGATTGGCAGAAGAAATATGGTTGTGGCAGGACTGCTGGCAACCGCGCTGCTGGTGGTTGGAATGGCTCACACCACAACCACTCCACAGTTGCTCACACTCATGTTCATCGCAGGTATAACCTCTGCGGTGGTGAATGTGCCAGCGCTTGCATCTGGCGCTGATCTCTCCAGTCCGGGCATGGTTGGACAGCAGATGAGTCTGTTTCCGATGGTAAGTGCAATCGGGATGGTGATCGGACCATTGCTCGGAGGAACGTTCGCTACATATCTCGGATTCGCATCACCCTTCTACATCTGCGCTGGATTGATGGTTGCGGCGGGGGCGCTGATCGTGAAGGGGCGATCTTGATTCGTGTTATAGTTCACTTTCACCCTGCTTATGCCAAACGATTAATACACCTCAACAAACAGGTTGATCTTGATTATTATGAACGAAATGTCCATAGAGGAACTTCCAGGCATCGGTCCTGCAACCGCTGAGAAACTGAGAGACGCAGGATTTAATTCTGTTGAGGCGATTGCGGTTGCATCACCCGCGGAACTTGCAGGAACCGCTGAGATTGGAGAGTCTACCGCTTCCAAGATCATCATGGCTGCACGAAGGTCTGCTGATGTCGGCGGATTCGAGACCGGTGATGCTATTCTCGAGCGGCGAAAGGAGGTTGGAAGACTCAGTATGGGGTGCACAGAGGTTGACAGGATGATGGGTGGTGGGTTTGAAACGCAGGCGATCACAGAGGTGTATGGTGAATTTGGATCCGGAAAAACACAGATAGCACATCAGCTCGCAGTAAACGCACAACTGCCGGTTGATAAAGGTGGTCTGAACGGATCTGTAATCCTCATCGACACAGAGAACACATTCCGACCGGATCGCATCGCACAGATGGTGAAAGGGCTGTCAAATAGGTACGAAACAGAGTATGAGCCCGAGGAGTTCCTGAAGAACATCCACGTTGCCCGTGCATACAACTCCAATCACCAGATACTCCTCATGGAGTCTGCATCAGAACTTGCTGATTCGTTGAGGGATACCGGGAAGCCGGTACGTCTGCTCATCGTGGATTCGCTGACCGCACACTTTCGGGCAGAGTATGTTGGCAGAGGCACGCTTGCTGATCGGCAGCAGAAATTAAACAAGCATCTGCATAACATCATGCGATTTGCAGATCTGAACAATGCGATGGTTTTTGTAACCAATCAGGTGATGTCAAAGCCAGATGCGTTCTTCGGCGATCCAACGAAACCTATCGGCGGACACATTCTCGGACACACATCCACATTCAGGATATATCTTCGAAAATCGAAAGGTGACAAACGGGTTGCAAAACTGGTCGATTCCCCAAATCTACCAGACGGTGAGGCATTGTTCTCGGTGACCCCGGAGGGTTTGGTCGATTGACAATCGAGGCGATTGCGATAGATATCGATGGTACGCTGACCCATAAGGACAGGAGCATCGACTGCCGTGCAGTGGAGCGCATCAGAACGCTCCACGTCCCAATCATACTCGCAACCGGAAATGTGCTCTGTTTTGCAAGGGCGGCAGCAAAACTGATCGGAACCGGCGGGCAGATCATCGCAGAGAATGGTGGTGTGATCTCACTTGACTACGATGGCAGGGAGTACTATGATGGCGATATTGAGGCATGTGAACGAGCATTTGTTGCATTAAAAGAACATTTCGATCTGCAGAAAATCGACCCGGATTACAGAAAAACCGAGATAGCGCTCCGGAGGAACTTTGATTCTGCTGCTGCAGAGCGCATCGTCGATCGAGGTATCGAGCTTGTGGATTCCGGGTATGCCATTCATCTGAAGAGCAGAAACGTGAACAAGGGAACCGGATTGCACAGGATATCAGATCTGATGAATATCGACATACGAAACGTTGCTGCTATTGGCGATTCAGGAAACGATATACAGATGGTAACTGCGGCAGGATTTGGTATCGCTGTCGGAAATGCGCATCCATCGCTGAAGAGTGCTGCCGATCTCGTTACTGATAGAGAATATGGCGCAGGAGTCGTCGAGGCAATCGAGTATCTCGTGAGAAATTCGATGGTTGAGGTTTAACGATCGCATCGTGTTCTCTGGCTCGATCGCCCCTGTACCTCGATGCCCGGTAACCAACATGCAATGATCAGGTATCATCGATACATGCTTATATGTTCTGCACACCATGACCACCATGTATTTCGATCTTCATATCCACTCGGTCTATTCGAGGGACTGCGAATCTCTGATCGACTCGATATTGAAACATGCAGTGGATATCGGTCTTGACGGAATCGCAATCACTGATCATGACACGGTAAAAGGTGGAATCGTCGGTGAACAGCGTGCAAAGGAACTTGATATTCCTTTAATCGTGATTCCAGGAGTCGAGATCACGACAACAAGAGGGCATCTCATAGCGCTCGGAATACGGGAGGATATTCCTTCAGAACAGACTCCGGAAGATACGATTGTGCGCATACACGAACTTGGCGGAATTGCTGTGGTGCCGCATCCGTTCAAGCGAATGAGTCACGGCATCGGAGATTTTTCAGATCTGGATCTGGACGCAGTAGAAGTTTTCAATTCCAGATTCATCACAGGAGAGATGAATAGAAAGGCAGAACGAATGGCGCGGAAGGTGGGTTTGCCTGAACTGGGTAGCAGCGATGCACACTCTGTGCCGATGATCGGATATGCTACAACAGAGATCATGGCAGAACGCAATCAGCAAGCGGTTCTGGATGCGATCTGTGATGGGAGAACCATCGTTCATGGAAGCCGTATTCCCGCGAGGATATTTGCAGCGCAGATGATCAGGGGACTCTCCAGGCGGATGAAAGAGATATTAGGAATCGAGTGAAATCAAGCATCATGAACGTCTCAATCATTGGAACAGGGTATGTTGGAACGGTTACTGGCGCATGTCTTGCAGAACTCGGTCACGATGTGATCTGCGTGGACATCGATCAGCAGAAGGTCGATTGGATCAATGCAGGGATTGCGCCGATCCATGAACCAGGACTTTCCGAACTTCTGAAAAAACATGCGGAAATCAGATTGCGGGCAACAACCGATTATAACGATGCGATACCGAATTCGGATCTCACGTTCATCTGCGTTGGAACACCATCCGGTGAAGATGGACGCATCGATCTATCAATCGTGCGTTCAGCATCGAAAAGTATCGGAGAGGCGCTCTCTGACAAGAGATCCTATCATGTTGTGGTTGTCAAGAGCACGGTGGTTCCTGAGACGACAGAGAAGGTGGTTGCACCGCTCGTTCGCGGTGAAAATGTCGGGATCGCAATGAATCCGGAGTTTCTCCGGGAGGGAAAAGCAGTATATGATTTTATGAACCCGGATAAGATCGTCGTAGGCGGTGATCCCCGTGCCGTGGAGATGGTAGCCAGATTATATGAAGGAATTCCATGCGAGATCACACGCACCGATATCAGGACAGCAGAGATGATCAAGTATGCAAACAACTCGTTTCTTGCCGCAAAGATATCCTTTGCCAACGAGATTGGAAACATCTGCAAGAAACTCGGAATCGATGTTTACGATGTCATGTCTGCAATCGGGAAGGATTTTCGGATCTCAGAACATTTCTTGAATGCCGGTGCAGGCTTTGGTGGATCATGCTTTCCAAAGGATGTCAGGGCACTGATCGGGAAGGCAGAGGAGCTTGGATACGATCCCATGCTGCTAAACGCAGTCATCGAGGTGAATGAAGAGCAGCCGATACGCATGGTAAAACTGCTTGTGGAGCATATCGGTGATCTTCGCAACAGGAGGATTGCTGTTCTCGGGCTCGCATTCAAGAACGATACCGATGATATACGCGAGTCAAGATCGATACCTGTGATAACAGAACTATTAAATCTGGGTGCACAGGTCTCTGCTTATGATCCGCTGGCAGAACCGAATATGCGAAAGATCTTTCCGGAGATCGATTACTGCGAGAGCGCTCTTGATGCGCTGAACGGTGCTGATGCATGTCTGATCATGACCGAGTGGGACGAGTTCAGATCGCTTGATAAGGAGTTTGATGCAATGAAGAATCTCGTTGTGATCGATGGCAGGCGTGTGGTTTCTCTCGACCATGGCAGAGGGATCTACGAGGGAATCTGCTGGTAAGGTTACAAAACAGGAATAATATATAAAAATCACTGGATTTGAGAGGCGCTCTTCGCCGCAATAAACTCCCGCACCAACCGTGCGCCAAGCATCGCGCTCTCTCCATGATCATACCCCGGATTGATCTCGCTCACATCAAATCCGTCTGTATATGGTGCAGCCATCCGTATCACAGCACGCACATCCCGCGGATCGAGCCCGAACGGCTCAGGATTGCCAACACCGGGCGCATATCCCGGATCGATCACATCGAGATCGATGGACAGATAAATTTTTTTACAGTCAGATAGCGCATCGAATGCCTTTTCCATCACAGATTCGATCCCATTATCATGAACCTCGTCCGAAGAATGCCAGAGAATCTCTTTTTTCTTTGCATAGCGATACTCCTCTGCAGACCCGCTTCGTACACCGATCAGAACGCACCGGTCGGTTAGATCATCGATGATATTCCTTGAAACACACGCATGGGAATGTTTGGCCCCAAGATATTCATCACGCAGATCGAGGTGCGCATCAAGGACAATTATCCCGGCATCATCAAACATCTCGACAAAAGCTCTGGCACAGCCGTAAGTCAGCGTATGCTCGCCGCCGAGCACAATCGGAATCTTTGAATCGTGCAGAATTTTTGCAACAGCATCGTGAACCATGCACAGCATATCATCAGAACAGAAATCGACATCGAGATTGCCGGGATCATGTATGCGCACATCAGTCAGATCAACACCATAAAAATCATTATACGTCTCAAAATTGTAACTCGCCTTCCGTATGGCATCAGGCGCCTCGCGGCTGCCGTATCTGAAGGATGATGTGGCATCAAAGGGCACACCGAATATCACAAAGCGAGCGTCTTCATAAGTAGAGACTGCATCTGCAAAGACACGGTGTCCGAACATCAACGCATATCGATCCGCATCTTGCCAAGCGCGGTGATGTACTGAATCTCCTTTCCTTCCACCACGCGATCCTTATACTCCGCTGGAATCGGGAGTTCGAATGTGGCGTAATCAGCCATATCCATCAACTGCACGACATCGCCTGCAACCGAGAGAACCTGAGCAGTCTTCCGCTCGACAATCGGCACGAATATCTTGGCTGATACCGGCTGTACGATCGACCGCTTCTGCCCATCGAAGAGCCCGATGGTATCGACCCGTGCTTTGGCAGATCCATGCTTTCCAGGCTTTGATTTTGAGATGCCCTTGATCACACACACCTCATCATCGATGATCACATATCTGCCCTCTTTGAGATTTCGGACTTCGGTCTGTTCCTTCATAAATCATGAATCCGCAGCAGGGTACTTAAGATTATGCGATGCGTGGGGTTGTAACGTTTTGGAA